>CAYMQO010000005.1:0-24372 GCA_964392405.1 uncultured Marinobacter sp. | reverse complement strand
TGTTACTGGATATTGCCGAACTCGGTCTGCCCACCGCCACCGAAGCGCTGGACCCCACCCTGCCCCAGTATCTGCAGGACAGCATTTCCTGGTCTGCCATTGGCGCCCGGACCACCGAGTCCCAGACGCACCGGGAAATGAGCAGTGGTCTGTCCATGGCGATCGGATTCAAGAACGGCACCGATGGCAGCCTGGATGTGGCCATTAATGCACTGAAATCCGTCTCCCACCCCCACTCGTTCCTGGGTGTTGACCAGCAGGGCAAAGGCGCCATTATCCGCACCCGTGGCAACAGGTATGGCCATGTGGTTCTCCGGGGCGGTGGCGGCAAGCCAAACTATGACTCGGTCAGTGTGACCCTGTGTGAACAGGAGCTGGAGAAGGCGGGCGTCCGGAAGTCCATTATGGTGGATTGCAGCCACGCGAACTCCAACAAGGACCCGGCCATTCAACCGCTGGTCATGCAGGACGTGGCCCATCAGATTGCGGAAGGCAACCAGTCCATCCAAAGCCTGATGGTGGAGAGCAACCTGAACTGGGGCAATCAGCCAATCCCCGAGAATCTGGCCGACCTGAAATACGGTGTATCGGTAACCGACGCCTGTATTGACTGGGAGACCACCGAGAAATCAATCCGCGAAATGCGGGACAAGCTCAAGGACATTCTGCCCAAGCGGCTGGCCTAGACCTTTAGAACCACGGGAGCGAATGCGGTCAGCATCCGCTCCCGTCGGCCTGAACCGCGGCCATCCAGTCCAGACGATGCCTCAGTTTTACAACCTCGCCAATAATGATCAGCGTGGGTGCTGGTACATCCCGCTGCTGTACCGCGTCCACGATACTGCTCAGTGATCCGCAGACAACCTCCTGCTCCGGCGTCGTACCCCTGGACACCAACGCAACCGGCATATCCGGTGACATGCCATGGGCGACCAGCTCCCGCACGATAACCGGCAGCCCGACCAGGCCCATATAGAACACCAGTGTCTGATTGTTCTGGACGAAGTCGTCCCAGGGCAGATCGCAGGTGTCATTTTTCAGATGGCCGGTCACAAAGCGAACCGACTGGGCATGGTCCCGATGGGTCAGTGGAATACCGGCGTAGGCGGCGCAGCCTGATGCCGCGGTGATGCCAGGCACTACCTGAAAGCGCACCCCGGCGTCAGCCAGGGTTTCGATCTCCTCGCCGCCCCGCCCGAAAATAAACGGATCGCCCCCCTTGAGCCGCACGACCCGGCGCCCGGCCTTTGCGAGGTCCACAAGACGGCGATTGATCTCTGCCTGGGGCACACTGTGATCGGAGCGCTGCTTACCCACATGGATCATGTCAACCTGATCGGGAATCATATCCAGAATAGGCTGGGAAACCAGTCGGTCATACAGCACAACATCTGCGGACTGCAAGATCCGCCAGGCCTTGAGGGTGAGCAGTTCCGGGTCACCAGGGCCGGCCCCCACCAGAAACACTTCACCCGCCGATGAGTTGGGGTTGCGGGTAACCGGGTTAACCCGATAACGGGCTGGCAGGCGAACGCCATCCTTGCCTTTCAGCGGTGCATTTCGAGGGCGGTCTGCACCATTCGGGCGCCGGCTTGCAGTTTTATGGTCCGGGTCTGTCATTGAATCCTGTCGAGGCCTCGCATATAGGGGCGCAATACTTCCGGTACCTCAATGGAGCCGTCGGCCTGCTGATAGTTTTCCATCACAGCGATCAGGGTACGGCCCACAGCCAGCCCTGAACCGTTCAGGGTATGCAGGGGTTCCGGCTTGCCGGTTTCCGGGTTACGCCAGCGCGCTTGCATACGCCGTGCCTGGAAATCCCGGGTGTTGGAGCAGGAAGAGATTTCCCGGTATTTCTGCTGGCCCGGCAGCCAGACTTCAAGATCGTAAGTGCGGGCGGCGGAGAACCCGATATCACCACCGCACAGCTCCATGACCCGATACGGCAGGTTCAGCAACTGCAGGATCTTTTCTGCATGCCCGGTCAGGGTGTCCAGCGCTGCATCGGAGTCCTGTGGCCGCACGATATGCACCAGCTCAACCTTGTCGAACTGATGCTGACGGATCATACCCCGGGTATCCCGGCCGTAGGAGCCGGCTTCACTGCGGAAGCATGGCGTATGGGCCACGTACCTCAACGGCAGGCGGCTGTCCTCCACAATGGTGTCGGCCACCAGGTTGGTCACCGGGACCTCTGCGGTGGGGATCAGGTACAGGGCATCCTCACCCGCCATACGGAACAGATCTGCCTCAAACTTGGGCAACTGGCCGGTGCCGTATAGCGTATCGGCGTTGACGAGATAGGGCACATAGACCTCTTCGTACCCGTGCTCCAGGGTATGCTGATCGAGCATGAACTGGGCCAGCGCCCGATGCAGGCGGGCAATGCCACCTTTCATGGCCACAAAGCGGCTATGAGCCAGTTGGGTACCCGCTTCGAAATCCAGGCCGTTGAGAGCCTCACCCAGGCTGACATGGTCCTTCACTTTGAAATCAAACGCCCGCGGCTCACCCCAGCGACGGATTTCTACATTATCCTCATCGCTTTCGCCGGCCGGTACGCTCTCGTCGGGGACATTGGGAATGCCGGAGAAGAACTCTTCCAGGGTTTTCTGTAATTCCCGCAGCTCATCTTCGGCCTCGCCCCGCTGGCGTTTGAGGTCATCCACTTCTTCCAGCAGCGGCTGGATATCTTCCCCCGCAGCCTTGGCCTTACCGATGGATTTGGAACGCCGGTTCTGCTCGCTCTGCAGCGTCTCGGTCCGTACCTGAAGCGCGCGACGCTTTTCTTCCAGCGCGTTGAAGGTCTCCAGGTCGAAAGTAAAGTGCTTGATAGCCAGACGGCGGGCAATCTCGTCGGTTTCCGCGCGAACGCGTTTCGGGTCGAGCATGGCATTCCCTGTGGTTGACTGGGTAAGGATGGATCGAATAACGGGGCATTATAACCATTCCCCATGGGTGGCGTTAAGGCGCGGCGGGCAATTCAGCACCCCGGAAGCACCCTGGTCTCGGGTTGATGGTGGCGGATCAGCGCGAGGTGGGGTAACGCTGACGATTGCTCGCCCGATTCATGGCGTCCAGCCGCTCCCGTTTTTCCGCCAGCCGGATCTCCAGGCCTCGGGGTACAGGTTGGTAATATCGCCGCTGATGGATTTCTTCCGGAAAGTAGGACTCCCCGGCGGCAAAGGCATCCGGCTCGTCGTGGGCGTAGCGGTATTCCTCGCCATAGCCCAGCTCCTTCATCAGCGCGGTCGGTGCGTTGCGGATATGCACCGGCACCGCGTAATCCGGATCCTTGCGGATGTCCGCCCTGCACCGGTTGAACGCGCTGTAGACAGCGTCGCTCTTGGGCGCCAGCGCCAGAAACGTGACTGCCTGTGCCAGGGCCAGTTCTCCTTCCGCTGGTCCCAGTCGCTCCAGCACGTCCCAGGCGTCCATGCTCAGCCTCAGAGCCCGGGGATCCGCATTGCCGATGTCTTCCGACGCAATGCGGACCAGGCGACGGGCGATATAGAGAGGATCCGCACCGCCGTCCAGCATCCGGCACATCCAGTACAGGGAAGCGTCAGGGTCTGAACCCCGCACGGCCTTATGCAGCGCCGAGATCTGGTCATAGAACACATCCCCGCCCTTGTCGAAGCGCTTGAGACTGCTCTGCAGCACCTGCTCCAGCACCGATTCGGTAATCTCCGGCACATCATCGGCCCCGGGCTCTGCAAGATCCGAGGCAACTTCGAGAATGTTCAGGGACCGCCGGGCATCACCATTACCGGCGGCCGCCATCAGGGACAGCACCCGGTCACTCACCCTCACCTGATCAGCCAGGCCTGCATCGGAATGCAGCGCCCGTTTAAGCAGGCCGATCAGTTCGTCATCTTCCAGGTTTCGCAGCACGTAGACCCGGGTGCGCGACAGCAGCGCACTGTTGAGTTCGAAGGAAGGATTCTCGGTAGTGGCACCGATAAAGATAAAGGTGCCATCTTCGATATGGGGCAGGAAAGCGTCCTGCTGGCTCTTGTTAAAGCGATGGACTTCATCGACAAAAAGCAGGGTATCCCGCCCTTCCGCCTGCTTGCGGCTACGGGCCCGCTCCACTGCTGCGCGGATATCCTTGACACCTGCCAGCACCGCCGACAGGGTTTCGTAACCGAGGTCGCCCACGCTCGCCAGCAGATGGGCGAAGGTGGTCTTGCCCACCCCCGGCGGGCCCCACAGGATCATGGAATGCAGCTGGCCCTGCTCGACGGCCCGGCGCAGCGGCTTACCCGGCCCGACCAGATGGGTCTGCCCCACGTACTCATCAAGATTCCGCGGGCGCATACGGGCCGCCAGGGGTTCAAAGCCCCGCTGGTCTCCGAACAGGCTGTCCTGCATTACTGTACGCCCTGAATCACATCCACAGAGTCGGGGTACTCCAGCTCAAACGTCGCCATTGGCACCGGTTCGTTGATGCGGATGTTGCCGAATTCGAGCTCGGTGAGCTGGGCCAGGGAGTCTTCCAGCCGCATGGCCTGCAGCTCATCATTATGGAAGACCAGCGTCAGGGCGATAAAGAGGGAGTCCTCGTTGCGGGGCACCAGGGTGTACTCCCGGGTGCTGTCCCCGTAACGGGCTTCAGTGATCTCATAGTTCTCCGAGAGGCCATCGGTCTCTCCGCTCAGCAACAGGGCTGGCGTACTGCTCATCTGATCATCCAGCGTCTGCACCGTAACCTGCTCCAGATCCGGATCGTACAGTTCAACAGTCTTGCCGTCGCTGACGATGATCTGGTTGGCCGGTGGATCGGTTTTCCAGTAGAACAGCCCCGGGCGCCTGGCTTTCAGATCGCCGCTGGATTCCTGCATCACGCGGCCCTGCTCATCCGAAACCACCTGAGTGAAGGCGGCCTGAAAGGTGGAATAGCTGCTCAGTGCCTGCGCCAGACGATCCGCCGCCTGCTCCGCGGCAGCGGCAACACCGGCACCCATCATCAACAAGGCGGATGCTGCTAAAACACGACCCGTTCTGATCATTCACTACCTCCTGGCAACTCAGGCTTTCGGGGGTGGCGGTGCCAATACTTCCCGGGCACCGTTATGGCCGGCCGCGCTGACAACGCCGGCGGCTTCCATGGCATCCACCAGGTTCGCGGCCCGGTTATAGCCGATCTTGAATTTACGCTGCACGGACGATATCGACACCCGGCGCCCTTCCGTAACAAACGCAACCGCTTCGTCGAACAGGGCATCGCCTTCGCTGTCGCCACCTTCGGTCAGGGTTGGTACGCCCGGCAGGTGTTCGCCTTCTGCCCCATTAAGGACATCGTCAACGTACTCAGGTTCCCCACGGGCCTTCCAGGCGTTAACCACCCGGTGCACTTCATCGTCGTCCACAAACGCCCCGTGAACCCGGACCGGCAGCCCGGAACCCGGGGGCAGATAGAGCATGTCGCCATGGCCAAGCAGCTGCTCTGCCCCACCCTGATCCAGCACCGTGCGGGAATCAATCTTCGAGGATACCTGGAAGGAAATACGGGTCGGAATGTTCGCCTTGATCAGACCGGTGATCACATCCACCGACGGACGCTGGGTGGCCAGAATCAGGTGAATACCCGCTGCCCGCGCCTTCTGGGCAATCCGGGCGATCAGTTCTTCCACCTTCTTGCCGACGATCATCATCATGTCGGCGAACTCGTCGATCACCACAACGATAAATGGCAGCGTATCGAGCTCCGGGCGCTGCTGCTCCTCGTTGTCGAGATACTCATCCGGCTTCCACAGCGGATCCAGCAGTGGCTCCCCTGCTGCCCGGGCGTCCTTCACCTTGCGGTTATAACCTGCCAGGTTCCGTACCCCCAGACTGGCCATCAGCCGGTACCGGCGCTCCATCTCGGCCACGCACCAGCGCAGGGCGTTGGCAGCGTCTTTCATATCGGTGACCACAGGGGACAGCAGGTGGGGGATGCCCTCATAGATGCTCAGTTCCAGCATCTTGGGGTCCACCATGATGAAGCGTACTTCATCCGGAGTGGCTTTCAGCAGCATGCTCAACAGCATGGCGTTCACACCCACGGATTTCCCCGAGCCCGTGGTACCGGCCACCAGCAGGTGGGGCATCTTGGCCAGGTTCGCGACCACCGGATTGCCGCCGATATCATTACCCAGGGCCAGCGTCAGTGCGGACGAGGACTCGGAGAAAACCCGCGCCCCCAGCACTTCGCTCAGGCGGACCATCTGCCGCTTTTCGTTTGGAATCTCAATACCCACCACGGACTTGCCGGGGATGACCTCCACCACGCGGACGCTCAGCACCGCCAGGGACCGTGCCAGGTCTTTGGCAAGGTTGGAAATCTTACTGACTTTAACACCCGGCGCCGGCTTGATTTCAAAGCGGGTAATCACCGGCCCGGGGTTCACTTCAACCACTTCTACCGATACCCCGAAATCCCCCAGCTTCTGCTCCAGCAAACGGGACATATGCTCCAGGGACTCTTCGGAATAGCCTTTCTCCTGGTGCTCATCGGGCGGGTCCAGAAGGGTAATCGGCGGAATCGGCGTTTCCAGATCCTCGAACAGCGAGGCCTGTTTACGGGTTTTTTCCTTATCCGCGTCGGTGGTTTCGTCCCGCTTGAATGGCGAGATCTTCAGTTTGCTGCCGGATGCACGACCGGGCCGGGGCTGAGCCACGGGCGGCGCAGGCTCCGGCTCCAGGTCATCCCGCGAACTGAAACTCTCCAGCATCACCGGCTCATCGTCCTCTGGACGGCGACGGCCTTGCGCCGGCTCCGCAGCGTCAGTATCGGTATCCGAACCGCGACCGCCGAAAGGCCAGAGTCTTCGCCACCAGGAGGGGCCAGAATCCTCCGCCTGGCGTTCGGTAAGCACCGGAGGCTCAGGCGCCTTCTTCTGCGGCGGCGCCGAAGCAGGTTCGGGTTTGGGGTCATCCGACGACGAGAACCAGCCACGGGCGCGCAGGAAGCCGGCCAGCGTATATCCCCCGACCTGATCCATCAGCCGGAACCAGGACAGGCCGGTGGTGACGGTCAGGGCAAACAGGAAGATGGCTACCAATAGCAGGGTGGTCGCTGGCAGGTTGAAGAACCGCACCATGGCGGCAGAAACCGCCTGCCCCAGCACACCGCCAGAGGTTGCGCCGAGGCCAAACAGGGAGTAAAGCGCAAACAGACTGCAGGCAGACAGCAGGATAAGCAGGAAACCACCGGTCCGCATCAACAGCAGCGGCCAGTGCATTTCAAGCGGATCATGGCGCAGGCGAATCAGCAGCAGGGCGTAACCCGCCACCATCAATGGAAACAGATAGGACACCTGGCCGAAGACGTCCATCAGCAGGCTGGCGAGCCACGCACCGGACCGGCCGGCAGCATTGTCGACCCTGACGTCATGGCCGATGGACGCCCAGCCCGGGTCCGCCGCGCTGTAGGTTCCCAGCGCCATGGCCAGGAAAATGGCCAGAGCGATCAGGGCGATAACCAGCCCTTCCCTTGCCCCCTGGGCAGCCAGGCGTCGGAATCGCTGCTGTTTTTCGGTAAGGGCCTGTGGCGCTTGTTGCTGGTTTCCGGTTTTAGCCATGAAGTCGGGACAAAATCCTCTGCTGATGAAGGGGCGAATGCATCACTACCGCCGGCATCATGTACCGAGGGCCTGCAGCCCCCGCTTCATGTCGTTCTTGAGATCTTCCAGGGCCTCGATACCAACGGACAGGCGAATCAGGTTATCCGTTACCCCTGCCAGTGCCTTGTCTTCCGCCGATAACCGGCCATGGGTAGTCGTTGCAGGGTGGGTAATCGTGGTCTTCACATCACCGAGGTTACCGGTGATGGAAACCATACGGGTGGCGTCAATAAACGCCCAGGCCCCGGGTTGCCCGCCACTGACGGTGAACGACAACATGCCACCAAAACCGTCCTGCTGGCGGCGGGCCAGTTCGTGTTGAGGATGACTTTCCAGACCTGTGTAGTAGACCTGCTCGACCCCTGGTTGCTGCTCCAGCCAACGGGCCAACTCTAACGCATTGTCGCAATGGGCACGCATACGGATTGGTAAGGTTTCCAAGCCCTTATGGAACACCCAGGCGTTAAATGGGCTCATGGTCGGCCCCGCCGAGCGAAGGAAACCATAGACTTCCTCAACCAGCTCCTGGCGTCCCACCACGACACCGCCGACACACCGGCCCTGGCCATCCAGGTATTTGGTGGCCGAGTGGATAACCACGTCGGCGCCGAACTCCAGCGGACGTTGCAGCACTGGCGTGCAGAAACAGTTATCGACCACCAGCAAGGCATTACTGGCGTGAGCCAGTTCGGCCATGGCGGCGAGGTCTGCCACTTCACACAAGGGGTTAGAGGGTGTTTCCAGAAACAGCATCCGCGTCTGCCCGTTGACCGCCTGTTTCCATTCGTCGATAACGGTCAGTGACACAAAGCTGGTGGTCACACCGAACCTGGCCAGGTATTTCTGGAACAGCACGTTGGTGGTACCAAACACGCCGCGGGAACAGACCACGTGGTCTCCGCTTTTCAACAGCGCCACGCAGGTGGCCATGATCGCCGCCATCCCGGAAGCGGTAGCAACCGCACGCTCGCCACCTTCCATGGCCGCGATGCGGTTTTCGAAGGCACGCACGGTGGGGTTGGTGAACCGGGAGTAGATATTGCCTGGCTCATCACCGGCGAACCGGGCCGCCGCCTGTGCTGCGCTGTTATAGACGAAACTGGAGGTGGGGAAAATGGCATCGCTGTGCTCCAGCTCGCCGGTACGGCACTGCCCTGCCCGCACGGCCAGGGTGCCAATCGACACACCGTCGAGGTCCGCCTCTGGTATCAGATAATGCTCTTCACGCCCATGCGTCATGGTGTCCCTGGCCCTCAGTCTTCGTCGTTGTGGAGATCAATAATACCGTTATCGGTGGGCACTCCCACCCGCTGTGCTTCCAGGGCCTCATCGCGGCGCATGGCGTCCAGCCGTGTCAGGTAGGCTTCATCCACATCACCCGTTATGTAGCTGCCATTGAAAACCGAACACTCCCAGCCCTCAATGTCCGGGTTCACATCATCGACACAGGAAATCAGGTCCTCGAGATCCTGATACACCAGCCAGTCAGCACCGATCAGCGTGCGGATCTCCTCAACACTACGCTCATGGGCGATCAGCTCGCCTGGTGATGGCATATCGATACCGTACACGTTGGGATAGCGAACCGGCGGTGCAGCGGACGCGAAATAGACCTTACGGGCACCGGCATCGCGGGCCATCTGGATGATCTCGTGACAGGTGGTACCCCGCACGATGGAGTCGTCCACCAGCATGACGTTCTTGCCGCGGAATTCCAGGTCGATCGGGTTCAGCTTCTGGCGCACGGATTTCTTGCGCATTTTCTGGCCCGGCATGATAAAGGTCCGGCCAATGTAGCGGTTCTTGATAAAGCCTTCCCGGAACTTGACGCCGAGCCGGTGGGCCATCTGCAGGGCCGACGTACGACTGGTGTCCGGAATGGGTACCACGACGTCAATATCGTGGTCGGGCCGCTCCCGCAGCACCTTATCGGCCAGAACCTCACCCATGCGGAGGCGGGCCTTGTATACGGAGACCCCGTCCATGATGGAGTCAGGCCGGGCAAAATAAACGTGTTCAAAAAGACAGGGATGCAGGCTCGGCGCAGTGGCGCACTGCTGGGTATACAGGGTGCCATCCGTTTCGATATAGACCGCCTCACCGGGCGCTATATCCCGCACCAGCCGGAAGCCCGCCGCACTCAGCGCGACGCTTTCGGAGGCAATCATGTATTCGTTGCCCTCCGGCGTCTCCTTGACCCCATAACACGCGGGGCGGATACCGTTAGGATCCCGAAAGCCCACGATGCCGTACCCGGTGATCATGGCGATTGCCGCGTAGGCGCCCCGGCAGCGTTCGTGTACCGCCCGCACCGCTGCAAAAATATCGTCCTTGGTAGGGTCCAGCTTGCCCAGCTTCTGTAGCTCATGGGCAAATACGTTCAGCAGTACTTCGGAATCCGAATTGGTATTGATATGGCGAAGATCGGTCTGGAACAGATCCTTTGCCAGTTCATCAGAGTTCGTCAGATTGCCATTATGGGCCAGCGTGATGCCATAGGGACTGTTGACATAGAACGGCTGGGCCTCGGCCGAACTGGCGCTGCCAGCGGTGGGGTAACGTACGTGTCCGATACCGACGTTACCAACCAGCCGGCGCATGTGCGAGGTACGAAACACATCCCGTACCAGGCCATTGTCTTTACGCAGATAGAAACGGTTGTCCTGATAGGTCACGATCCCGGCCGCATCCTGGCCCCGGTGCTGGAGTACGGTCAAGGCATCATAGAGCGCCTGATTGACATACTGCGTACTGACAATTCCTACAATTCCACACATGGGTGTTGCGTTCTCCAGAACATTAAAACGACGATGTTGCTTACAGCATCCGGGATGAGACGGTGTCGGTGGCGGGCTCATCATGACTGTCACCGGAGGGTGCCGGCCCGAGGAAACGTTCGAACTCGTCACCGAAGGTGCGCCGGGACCAGTCCTCAACCACGCTTAAGCGGTCGATCATCACGGACGTTCGCCACCAGGTATCTTCAGCCAGTGGCGTATAACGAGTGAAAGCAATCGCCACGACGACGACCACAACACCACGTAACAGGCCAAAGACCATACCCAATACCCGGTCTGTGGCGCTGAGCCCCGTTACCCTCACCAGATGGCCGATCAGATTGTTGATAATGGCTCCGATGATCAGCGTGGCTACAAAAAGAATGGCGAAAGCCGCAATCAGGCGAACCAGCGGCGTTTCCACCGTACTGGCAAGAAGGGATTGCATCTGGGGGTGGAAAGTTCGGGCCACTATGAATGCGGCCACCCAGGTGACCAGCGACAGGGCTTCCCGAACGAAACCCCTTTTCAGGCTGATCAGGGTAGAAATTGTCAGCAGGGCGATAATGACCCAGTCGATCCAGATCAGCGCGTTCATGAATTACCCGGTGATGAACAGGAACCGCTAATTCTATCAGGAATCCTGATCAACCCAAACTCCAAAAGCCCCGTGCTCCATGGGTGTAGCCACCCCGCAGGCTCCGCTGCCCTGCTCCCTCCGGGCTAACGGAAAACGCAAACTAGCCGTCGCCCCGGGTAATCAGTGCCTGAACACCAAAGGCCTCATCCAGCGTGGATTTCGCCTTTTCGGCCTCGGCCTTTTCAGTGAACGGGCCTGCAAAGACACGAACCAGCTGCTGCTCACCGCGGGTTACCTGCTGCAGATGGGCGCCATAGCCCTTCTCCCGGACCTGGTCCCGCAGGCGACGGGCGTTATCTTCGTTGCCGAAGCTGCCCAACTGCAAGACCCAGGCGCCCTCCAGGGTACGCTCAAAATCCGCAGATTCACGGCTGCTATCGGCCCCACCCGGGCTGGCGGCGGTCGCCGGCTCTGAGGCGGTCTCATCGGCCTGCGCTGGAGCCCGGGCCGGAGTGGGTTCCGGTTGCGACTGTCCGGTCTGAGCCGGCCGGCTCTCTTCATTCTCACCAACCAGCGGAACAGGCTCTTCTGCAGGGGCGGGCTCTTCTTCCTGAGCAGGCGGTTCATTGCGCCCTACGGCCGGTTCCTGCCCCATGGGGGGATCTTCGACGATTTCCGGTGTCGGAGGGCTAACCTCTTCCACCCGATAATCAGGAACGCCGTCCAAACGGTTTTCGTCTTCAGGCACCGCCACTTCCGGGAACGGCGGCTCTTCGGGAATGTCCAGGGAACGCACAGCGCGCTCGTCATGGGGCTCGTCAAACATCATGGGTACGAAAATCACCGCCAGTGAGATCAGTACCAGTGCGCCTATGATCCGCTGCTTCAAACCACTCACCTCGCTTTGGCTCCCTTTTGATAGCTCACCCGTTAACCCGGGTGTTTCACCCTTTGAATCTGCAGATCATCCTTCGTCAGGCTCAGGATGAACGGGGCACCCGCTGTGAATATAACTGCCGGTATACGCCAACTCAAAGTCACAGCCAGTGTATGACGAACTTTTAAGATGTCGCAATGAGTTACGGGTTCACCGTACGCCCGGAAAAATACCGCTGACCCTCGGCAACCGTAAAGAACGAGCCGAATACCAGCACCATCCCATCAGCACCGGCATTTTCGAGGGCGGCATCCAGGGCCTCTGCGACGTTTCTGTGTCTGGTCAGCCGTTCCGCCGGGATAGCGGTCTTTACCCGTTCTTCGAGCTCGTCCGCCGACAGGCCCCGGGGCACATCCAGGCTACCCAGAAACCACTGGTCCACGGTTGACGCCAGCGCCCGGGCAACACCAGTTGAATCCTTGTCCGAGAGTCCGGCGTATACCGCCAGTACCCGGCTGTAACGGCCAGTGCGCCGAAGGAAAGCCAGCCGTCGGGACAGCCAGAGCGCAGCATGGGGATTATGCCCTACATCAAGGAACACCTGCGGCGACTGGCACACCGTCTGAAAGCGACCGGGAAGCGAGGCCTCCGCCAGTATCCGGCCAATGTCGGCATCCGTCAGCTTCAGACCCAGCTCAACAGCGGCAATGGCCGCGGCCGCCAGACTGTTCACCGGTAAGCCGTCCGCCGGCAGTGGTATCTTATGGCCAGAGTCCGCATCCAGCATCAGGCGGTCGCCCATACGGCCCAGGTGATACCCCTCCCCCGGCCTCAGCAGTCGTACCCGCTGAGCCTGTGCCTGTTGTAATACTGACGGCGGCGGGTCAAGGTCGGCATACACGGCCGTCTGACCGGGCCTCAGGATACCGGCCTTCTCGAACCCGATCGTGTCCCGGTCATCACCCAGCCAGGCGGTATGGTCCAGATCGACCGAGGTGATGATGGCGAGGTCCGCATCCAGTGTATTGACGGCGTCCAGCCGCCCACCGAGACCCACCTCCAGCACCATGTTGTCGACGCCGGCTTCCATCATCACCAGAAAGGCCGCCAAAGTACCAAACTCGAAATAGGTCAGCGTAACCCCTTGCCGGGCGACCTCGATCTTTTCGAAGGCCCGTATCAGCACTTCATCCGACGCATTCTGACCGTTCAGACGAACCCGCTCGTTGTAGACCAGCAGATGGGGCGACGTATAGCAGCCCACCGTTTCGCCGGCCCCCAGAAGCAGCGCTTCCAGGGCCGCGACGGTGCTGCCCTTACCATTGGTACCAGCGACAGTGATAACCCGGGCCGGAGGACGGCCGGGCAGCAGGCGGCGTAGCACCAGCAATACCCGATCGAGGCCCAGGTCCATTTCCACAGGGTGGATGGACTCCAGATAGCTCAGCCACTGGTCAAGGGAAGCTCCCTGCCCCGGTGCCGGGGCGGGTTCAGGCCTGGTCATTATCCGGATCGGGCGCTTCAGGGCGTTCGCTCACCTCAAACTCGATGGGTGCTTCGCTCGCCGGCTGTTCCTGGCCGGTAAACTTCGCCAGCAACGCCGCTATGCGCTCACGCATCTTGTGACGATGCAGGATCATGTCGATCGCGCCGTGTTCCAGCAGGAACTCACTGCGCTGAAAGCCTTCCGGCAGTTTTTCCCGCACAGTCTGCTCAATTACCCGCGGACCGGCAAAGCCGATCAGGGCGTAAGGCTCTGCAATATTCAGGTCGCCCAGCATGGCCAGACTGGCGGAAACGCCACCGAATACCGGGTCCGTCATCACCGAGATATAGGGAATGCCTTCCTGTTTCATGCGCTCCAGGACCGCGGCGGTTTTGGACATCTGCATCAGCGACAGAATCGCCTCCTGCATACGGGCGCCCCCGGACGCTGAAAAACAGACCAGCGGAATCCGCTCTTCGAGACAGATATTGGCGGCCTGGACGAACTTCTCACCGACGATCTGGCCCATGGACCCGCCGAGGAAGTTAAACTCGAAGGCACAGGCCACCAGAGGAATGCCCAGGGTCCGCCCCTTCATGACAATCAGGGCGTCCTTTTCACCGGTCGCTTTCTGGTTCTGGCTCAGGCGCTCCTTGTAGCGCCGGGTATCCTTGAACTTGAGGCGGTCCCAGGGCTCGAGATCGGCGGCGATCTCCTCACGGCCATCTTCATCAAGGAAGATTTCCAGCCGACGCCGGGCGTTCACCCGCAGGTGGTGGTTACACTTAGGACAGACGTCGAGATTCTTGTCCAGTTCCGGCTTGTAAAGAAACGCGCCGCACTTGGGACATTTTTTCCAGAGTCCTTCCGGAACGCCAGTCCGGGTCCGGGATTCCGAGCGGATCTTGCTCGGCATAATCTTGTCTAGCCAGTTACTCATGCTGTTATCCTGTCATTCCATGCCACTGAATGGCGACCTCAGGAGGCCTGCGCATCCAGCGCTTTGCGCATCGGGTGCAACAGATCTGTCAGTGCCTGCGCAAGAGCTGCGGGATCTGTCTGGTGGCGGGCTATTGTATCCACCAGTACGGAACCGACTATTACACCATCGGATACTTTGCCGATCGCCGCCGCCGTTTCCGCATCCCGAATGCCGAAACCCACGCCAACCGGTAACGCCGTCAACCGCTGGATGTTGGCAACCTTGCGCCCGACATCATCCACATCAATGGTTGACGACCCGGTCACCCCTTTGATGGACACATAGTACACGTAGCCTGACGAGTGTTCACTGATGGCCCGTATGCGATCGTCGGTTGTGGTCGGGGCCAGCAGGAAGATCGGATCGATCTTTCTCTGCGTGAACAGGGGCGCCACCTCGTCAGCTTCCTCCGGCGGGAGGTCAACCGTCAGGATGCCATCCACGCCAGCTTCCGCCGCCGCATCGGCAAAGGTCTCATAGCCCATGGCCTCCATCGGATTAAGATAGCCCATCAGCACTACTGGCGTGGCCTGGTCCTTTTCGCGGAAGGCGCGGACCATCTCCACCACCCCCCGCAGCGAGGTGCCGTGCCTGAGGGCGCGCTCACTGGCTAGCTGAATCACCGGGCCATCCGCCATAGGGTCGGAAAACGGCACGCCCAACTCGATAATATCCGCGCCGGCCGCCACCAGCGTGTGCATAATCTCCACCGTCTGATCCGGATGGGGATCACCGGCGGTTATAAAGGGAATCAAGGCTTTACGGCCTTGTTCTTTAAGAGTTTCCAGAACCCCAGCAATGCGACTCATGCCTGCTCCTGTCAAATTGGTCCGGTCCACCGGGAGGGATCAGATCCTGATGCCATCCAGCTCGGCGATGGTATGGATATCCTTGTCGCCACGGCCGGAAACGTTAATGATGATCATCTGATCCCGATCCATGGTGCGCGCCAGCTTCACGCCATGGGCAACCGCATGGGCGGACTCCAGCGCCGGCATAATGCCTTCGACCCGGGTCAGCATGCGGAATGCGTCCAGGGCTTCCTGGTCAGTCACCGAAACGTAGTTGGCACGGCCGATATCTTTCAGCCAGCTATGCTCAGGGCCCACACCCGGGTAGTCGAGCCCGGCGGATACAGAATGGGTACCGGCTATCTGGCCGTTCTCGTCTTCCATCAGGTAGGTCCGGTTACCGTGGAGCACCCCGGGGCGACCGGCGGCGAGCGGCGCGGCGTGCTGACCGGTCTCCAGCCCCAGGCCTGCGGCTTCAACGCCGTAAAGGGCCACGGACTCGTCCGTCAGGAACGGATAAAACAGGCCGATGGCATTGGAGCCACCGCCAACACAGGCCACCAGCGCATCCGGCAGACGGCCGGCCTGGTCAAGGGACTGGGCCCGGGCTTCGCGACCGATGACGGCCTGAAAATCACGAACCAGCAGCGGATAAGGGTGAGGCCCGGCGACGGTGCCGATGATATAGAAGGTATCGTCTACGTTGGCCACCCAGTCACGCATGGCTTCGTTCATGGCATCCTTGAGGGTGCGGGTTCCGCTCTCAACCGCGTGTACCTCTGCCCCCAGCAACTTCATGCGGTAAACGTTCAGAGACTGGCGGCGGACGTCTTCGGCGCCCATAAAGACATGGCACTCCAGCCCGAGCCTTGCACAGACCGTCGCCGTGGCAACTCCGTGCTGGCCGGCGCCAGTTTCAGCAATTACCCGCTTTTTGCCCAGGAAAGAGGCCAGCAGTGCCTGACCGATGGTGTTATTCACCTTGTGGGCGCCGGTATGGTTGAGGTCTTCCCGTTTCAGCCAGATTTCGGCACCGCCGGTTTCACGGCTTAGACGCTCGGCATGATAGAGGGGACTGGGCCGCCCCACGTAGTGGGCCAGATCCTTATCGAACGCCGCCTGGAATTCCGGGTCGTCCTTCAGACGCAGGTACTCCCGCTCCAGGGTCATCAGCGAGTCCATCAGGGTTTCGGACACAAAGCGGCCGCCATAGGTGCCAAAGTGGCCCCGGGCGTCCGGAAATTGGCTCAGCATTTCATCAGTCAGTTTGATCGGCACGATTAACCTCGCTCAGGAACTCGGAAATTTTGGCGGCATCTTTCAGGCCTTTGCTGACGGCAACTGCGACCCCGCCGGAAGCCGGGACTGATGCCTCAACGCCACCACTGACATCGACGCCCCAGGGCCGTACCTGCCGCACCGCATCAGCCACATTGCTGGCGTTCAGTCCGCCGGCCAGAATCAATGGCATGGGGCGCTCCGCCGGCTCCGGTATCACCGACCAGTCAAAGCGCTGACCAGTGCCGCCATACAACTTCGGATCATAGGCGTCTACCAGTATGCCGCAGGCCTGATTCCAATCCTGGAAGCCCTTCCCGATATCAGCCGCTTCACGCACCCGGATGGCCTTGATCCAGCGGCGCTGGAACTGGCGACAGAACTCTGGCGTCTCATCGCCGTGAAATTGCAGCAGGTCCAGTGGTATGTCTGACAGCACCCGCTCCACCCAGGCCCGTTCCGGATTAACAAACAGCCCCGTCAGGGTCACAAACGCCGGCAGGACGCTGGCCACCTCACGGGCCTGCTCAATCGTGACGGACCGGGGGCTGGCCTCGTAAAACACCAGCCCAATGGCATCCGCACCGGCTTCTGCCGCCGCGACAGCGTCTTCCGGACGGGTGATACCGCATATCTTGGTACGTGTTCGACGGGCTTGCACAATGTTTCTCCGGTAAAACCCTAGGCCTCAGGTGCCGTTTTCTGATGAATCCAGCTCGGCGCCACCGGGGCGTTTTCACTGTCATCGAACCAGGGGCGCAGGAACGACGGGCCGCAGCTGGCCTCAGGGATGCCCGCATCCCGGGGATAACCCACATCCACCAGGTACAGCCCGGCCGGCGGCGCCGTCACGCCGGCCTTACGGCGGTCACGTCCGGAAAGCGCCTCGGCAACCCAATCCGGCGGCTGCCTGCCCTGACCCACGGCCATCAGCGCGCCAGCGAAGTTGCGCACCATGTGATGCAAAAACGCATTGGCCTGAACATCAATGACCACAAAGTCGCCACGGCGGAAAACGCGGACAAATTCCACAAACCGCCACGGCGAACGGGACTGGCACCCGGCCGCACGGAAGGCACTGAAATCGTGTTCGCCTTCAAGATGGCGGGCTGCCGTTTGCATACTGTCGACGTCCAGGGGACGGAAGGTCCAACTGACCTGAGGCGCCAGCAACGCCGGACGGACCGGCCCGTTGAAGATAACATAACGATAGCGACGGTACACGGCTGAAAACCGGGCATGGAACGACGGCGATACATTACCAGCCCAATGCACGACCAGTGAGCGTGGCAAGGCAGTATTGATGCCCATCACCCATGAACGGCGATCACGTATGGCATGAGTGTCAAAATGTACCACCTGGTAGCTGCCGTGGACCCCGGCGTCGGTACGTCCGGCACACACCAGATTCACGGGTTCATCGGCAACCTTGCTGACGCCCCGGGTCAGTTCCGCTTCTACGGTCGGAAGCCCGCTTTTCTGGGATTGCCAGCCATGGTAGGCCGCACCGTCGTACTCCAGCACAAGGGCTACTCTGCCCTGACCGATGGCGTTATCACTGGAAAGTGGAACGGGGCTCTGGAACAAGCTTCTACCTGGGCATTGAAGATAGTGGTGATAAAAAGAACGCCGGCACTAGGCCGGCGCTCTGATCAGAGGATGGGATTATACCGCATCAGGGCAGCTTTTTGAGCAGCGCCTGGGCGTCATCTTTCTGTTCGTCGTTCCCTTCGAGGATGACTTCCTCCAGAATTTCCCGGGCTCCCTCGCTGTCGCCCATATCCACATAGGCACGAGCCAGGTCCAGCTTGGTGGCAACTTCATCCGTGCCGGAGAGGAAGTCGAAATCGTCATCGTCATCCCCCAGTGCGGATTCATCAATGCCATCGATACCGCTGCCGGATTCGGACCCGGGAACCCGCTCGATCTCGTCGTCCAGTTCAGCGTCCAGCTCAGGAATTTCAAGATCGGACAGGTCATCCTCTGACACGGCGTCATCTCCCGCAAGGTCACTATCATCCAGTTCCAGATCGCTGAGATCCAGACGACTCTCATCGTCAGGCTCGCTTTCGGAGGCCTCATCGATCAGCGCCAGATCTTCGTCTGAAACGTCCAGTTCCAGATCATCCAGGCCATCATTCGCCTCGCTGTCGGACGCTACCCTGTCCAGTTCTGCGTCCAGCTCATCCAGGAAAGACTCGTCCAGCTCGGCTTCTTCTTCCGGGTTGTGGGACTCATCCACTGGCTCGGGCTGTGCCGGGGCAGAGTTAACGCCATCAAGGTCAAGGTCACCGAAATCCAGCTCGTCCTCTTCGCTGATCTCCGCAGCTCCTTCCGTGTTCTCGGCCGGGGGCAACGGATCGAAGCCCGCTTCATCCAGTTCCAGTGACGTCAGGTCGTTTTCCGGGTCCAGCAGCTCTTCTGCGTCGATAGTGTCCGCATCCGTCGCGGCAGACTCTTCCGGCAGCTCAAACTCAATGGTGTCAAAGTCATCCGCCGGCTCGCTGTCCGCGGGCTCATCGGCAGGCTCTGCAGCAGCCTCACCTGAGGTATCGAAGCCGGTGAAATCGTACTCGATATCGCCTTCGTCTTCGGTATCGTCAGCTTCCTGGCCTTGCGGTTCCTCCGGCAGGTCCAGCTCTTCGAAAGCCGAGATCAGGTCGTTGGACTCCCGCTCGTCCCGTGTCACTGCAGCGCCGGTCGCGGCCGCAACCCCGGCTCCGGCATCGCCATCCCGAAGCTGCGATTCAAGCTCATCAATGCTCGGCGTGGACTCCATTTCTTCCAGACGGGCGCGCAGGGCTTCGGCTTCCGGGCGCGCAGCACCGTCATCCATGGCGTCCAGCTCTGCGTACTGTTTGTCGAACGCTGCGCGGTTGCCCATATCGGCGTATACCGACAGCAACTTCAGCCTCAGGTCTGAACGGCTGGGCTCCCGTGAAATGGCGCCTTCGAGCACCTCCGCAGCCGCGTCATACTGGCCAAACGACAGGTAGCGATCGGCCTCTTCGATGGCATTGGCGGAGTCCGCCGCGCCCTGTTCGCCCAGGGTCAGCTCGAAGTCGCCGTCATCGGACTCGTCGTCCAGACCCTCATAAAAATCGTCTTCCCGGCCCGCGCGACGGCGGGAAACCAGCAGCACCAGCAGAAGCAGGAGCACCAGGAAGCCGCCGAGCGCGATCTGATAGAGGAAGTTGCCGGCAATCAGCTCAATAGCAGTTGCGAGGAAACCTTTCTCGGGCTCGCTATCGGTGGTCGCCGGTACCTGTTGTGGTTCCGATGACTCACCGCTGGCAACCACCGGGTCGTCTGCAGGCATAAAGTCCTGCGGCCCTTCAGGCTCTTCACCACCTTCAGGCCCTGCCGGGGATTCCATGTCTGTCGCCGGGGTTGCTCCCTGCTCTGTGGCTTCGTCACCCGGCTCTACTGCAGTCCCGGCCAGGTCGCCAGCCAGCTCACTGCTGTCGTCTTCCGCCGGATCAGCACCTGCCTCATCTCCAGGCACACCCTCATCCAGCGTACTTTCGAAAGCCGTATCCGATGGGGCTGCTGCGTCATCGGCTTCGCCCCCGGGCGCGACAGCCAGATCATCACCGGCCTGGGCCGCGGTGCCCTGCATTTCGGCAAGCTGGTTGTCCTTGAGCTCAATCAGGCGCTCGAGGGTTTCCAACTGATCCTGCAGATCCTGCAGACGGCTGTTAAGCTCTTCGTTCTCCCGCTGTACCCGGTCTAGCTCTTCCAGGGCCATGGCAGACCCGACATCGGCGGTGCCGCCCTGGGTCCCGTCGCTGCCGGCGGAGCCATCACTTCGGGTGGTTTCACCGTCACCCGGTACCACCAGTCGCAGCTCGTCAGTGCTCTCCTGCGCTCCTGCCCCGCTGCCGGTGGTGGTCGCGACGGCGTCGTCAGTCGCATCCACGGTGGGCGCCGGGCGCGCAATGGCCTGATTCTGGGCAGCCACTTCACGGTTTGCCTGTGCCTGCGTGCGGGCCTGGACGTCATTGATATCCGGCACACGAAGCACAGCCCCGCGCTTGAGACGGTTAATATTTCCGTCAATAAACGCGTCGGGGTTCAGGTCCTGAATGGCCAGCATGACCTGCTGAACCGAAACGCTGTTATTCGGCCGTACCGACCGGGCAATTTCCCAGAGGGTATCGGAAGCCTGCACCGGACCGAGGGTACGGGGACCGGAAGACGCCGCGCCAGAGCTCTGGCGTGCTGTCGACGGACTCGCCTGTGTGCGCGGCTGTGGTGCCGCCTGGCTACCGCTGGTGGTACCTGTGCTGCGGGTCTGCTGAACCGGCTGGCTTACACCCGAGTCTTCAGCGTAGACCGGCGGGTCAACCAGTACGGCGTACTCCCGCATCACCCGGCCACTGGGCCAGGTCACTTCAACCAGGAAATTCAGGTAAGGTTCGCGGACAGGTTCCCGCGATGTTACGGATATCACCAGCTGGCCATCCGGCGCGGTGGTGACATTGAAATCCAGCTGGGTAAGGAAAAAGTCCCGGCGCAGTCCCACGCGCTCATAATCCCGCTGGGAAGCCAGGTTAACAATAATATCGTCCGGGCTTACGCCTCCGGCCCTGTTTACGTCGATCTCTGCGTTAAGTGGCTGGTTCAGATAGGACTGAAGTTCTATTTCCCCAAGTCCAAGCGCCTGTGCGACACCTGAACCAAGCCCTCCCGCCAGAGCCAGAGCAACCGCAAGCTTGCGTACTTTCATGCTTTTTCCTTACCAGTCTCCGTTATTCGTTACCGCTTGATGAATACAGATTCGGACGAGGTCGGACGACGTTCACTTATTAATATTAGGGTGTCGAAAGTATTATTGATAATGCCAGCTTTATCAATCAACCACACATCAAATTTGCACCACTTCCTGATGTATTTCACGGAAACAATTGTGAAATCGAGAATCGGCTTGACCCTGCTGTAATGGGACAACCCAGGGGAACATCTCAGAAAATAACAGGGGCGGCGACTGATTGCAGCCGCCGCCCCCGGTGTGTTATCTGAAACGGTACACAGTTGGCATTACACGCCCTGGTCCGCGACAGTTTTTTAACGCCCTTGCAGGATCTTCAGCATTCGACGCAAAGGCTCAGCCGCGCCCCACAGCAACTGGTCCCCAACGGTGAACGCAGAGATATACTCCGGCCCCATGGACAGCTTGCGGATGCGCCCGAGGGGAATATCCAGGGTACCAGTCACTTTCGCAGGCGTGAGCTCATGCATTGTCGCTTCCCGCTCATTGGGGATGACCTTTACCCACTCGTTGGCATTATCCAGAATGGACTCAATTTCCGACAGGGGCAGATCTTTCTTAAGCTTGATGGTCATTGCCTGGCTGTGAGAACGCATGGCGCCAACGCGAACACAGATCCCGTCAATCGGAATGGGATTGCCGGAACGACCCAGAATCTTGTTGGTCTCCGCACTGGCTTTCCACTCTTCCCGGCTTATGCCGTTATCGAGCTGCGTGTCAATAAACGGGATCAGACTGCCTGCCAGGGGTACCTGGAAGTGATCGACCGGAAAATCACTGGCACGCATGGTTTCAGTTACCTTGCGGTCAATGTCCAGAATGGCCGCCGACGGGTTTTCCAGCTCGGCTTTCACCGCCGTGTTCAGTGCTCCCATCTGCGTCAGCAATTCGCGCATGTTTTGTGCACCTGAGCCAGACGCCGCCTGATAGGTCATGGGCGACACCCACTCGATCAGGTCCTGCTCCAGCAGGCCGCCCAGGGCCAGCATCATCAGGCTGACGGTACAGTTACCACCGATATAATCCTTAACGCCATCGGCCAGTGCCTTATCAATGACACGGCGGTTGACGGGATCGAGCACGATCACCGAGTGGTCGGCCATTCTCAGCGCAGAGGCAGCGTCGATCCAGTAACCGTCCCAGCCGGTATCCCGCAGCTTTTGATATACGCTGGAGGTGTAATCGCCACCCTGACAGGTAATGATCACATCCAGGGTTTTGAGGGTATCAATATCAAAGGCGTCCTGAAGGGGAGGTACGCCTTCCCTGCCCACATCCGGCGCCGGCTGACCGGTCTGGGATGTTGAGAAGAATACCGGTTCGATATCGGCAAAATCATTTTCTTCGAGCATGCGCTGCATGAGGACCGAGCCCACCATGCCGCGCCAGCCTACAAGTCCAACTCGCTTCATGTTCAAGGACTTCCGATGCTATGCCAGCCCACTGCCGTTGTCGCTGGCAGGGACCGGATGAATGAGCCCGCGGCAGCGGCATTTTGCTGCCGTCGGGTTTCAGGGGTTAACCCCTGGCCGAAACTACAGGGCCGCCAGGACTGCTTCACCCATCTCACGGGTCGAAACCTGTGTGCTGCCCTCTGACATGATGTCGGCGGTACGCAGACCCTGGTCCAGAACCTTGCTCACCGCCGCCTCGATGGCCTCGGCGGCTTTTTCCTCGCCCAGACTGTAGCGCAACATCATGGCACCACTAAGAATAGTGGCCAGCGGGTTCGCCATGCCTTTACCGGCGATATCCGGCGCAGACCCATGACAGGGCTCGTACATGCCCTGTTTCGCAGAGTTCAGAGACGCCGACGGCAACATGCCAATGGAGCCGGTCAGCATGGCAGCTTCATCCGAAAGGATATCACCAAACATGTTGCCGGTCACAATCACATCAAACTGCTTGGGGGCGCGAACCAGCTGCATGGCGGCGTTGTCGACATACATGTGCGACAATTCAACATCCGGGTATTCTTTCGCCAGCTCATCCATGATTTCCCGCCACAGCACGGTCACTTCGAGCACGTTGGCCTTGTCGACAGAGCACAGCTTGCCATTACGCTGCCGGGCTGCCTCGAACGCGACCTGCCCGATGCGGCGAATTTCGGACTCGGTATAGACATAGGTATTGAAGCCCTGGCGCTCGCCGCCTTCCAGCTCACGGATACCGCGGGGCTGGCCGAAGTAGATGCCACCGGTCAGTTCCCGGACGATCATGATATTCAGGCCAGACACCACTTCCGGCTTGAGGGACGATGCTGCCGCCAGCTGGGGATACAGAATCGCCGGGCGCAGGTTGGCAAAGAGCTCCAGACCAGAGCGCAGGCCCAGCAGGCCCTTCTCAGGCCGCCTGGCCATCTCCAGTTTGTCCCATTTGGGACCGCCAACAGCACCCAGCAGGATGGCGTCCGCCTTCTTCGCCCGATCGAGGGTCTCATCCGGCAGCGGCTCACCGGTTTCATCGATAGCGGCACCGCCCACCAGTGCCGTTTCAAACTTCAGCCCAAGCCCAAACTGGTCGTTGATTTTCCGCAGAACCTTTTCGGCCTCAGTCACGATTTCCGGACCAATCCCATCGCCGGGCAGCATCAGTACGCTTCTGGACATAGTGTTTTCCGTCATTGGAGAGTGAAGTCAGTTAAATGCATCGAACAGCCAGGGCGCGCTGACCCGCCGCCGGTTCTCATACTCGCGGATGAGATCGGCGTCTTCCAGCGTTACGCCGATATCGTCCAGTCCGTTCAGCAGGCAGTGCCGGCGGAAATCGTCTACTTCAAAGCTGAAGGTTTCGCCGCTGGGCGTAGTGACGGTCCTGGCCTCCAGATCCACCGATAACTGATAGCCTTCGGTGCTGTAGGTTTCCTGGAACAGCTTCTCAACAATTTCTTCATCAAGAACAATCGGTAACAGACCATTCTTAAAGCAGTTATTATAGAAAATGTCGGCAAAGCTGGGCGCAATAATGACCCGGAAGCCGAAGTCTTCCAGTGCCCAGGGGGCATGTTCCCGGCTGGAGCCACAACCGAAGTTGCGCCGGGCCAGCAAGACGCTGGCGTTCCTGTAGCGCTCCTGGTTGAGCATAAAGTCCGGGTTCAGGGGCCGCTGGGAACAGTCCTGATCCGGCTGGCCTTCGTCCAGGTAACGCAGCTCGTCAAACAGGTTAGGCCCGAAGCCGGTCCGCTTGATGGACTTGAGAAACTGCTTGGGAATGATCATGT
>CAYMQO010000004.1:0-26476 GCA_964392405.1 uncultured Marinobacter sp. | reverse complement strand
CTGCTGGATCTGATCGAGGAAGGTAATCTGGGCCTGATCCGGGCGGTTGAAAAGTTTGATCCCGAGCGGGGATTCCGCTTCTCAACCTACGCTACCTGGTGGATTCGCCAGACCATAGAACGGGCGATCATGAATCAGACCCGTACCATCCGTTTGCCCATCCACGTGGTCAAAGAGCTCAATCTGTATCTGCGAGCGGCGCGGGAGCTGACCCAGAAGCTGGACCATGAACCGTCTGCGGAAGAAATTGCGGAGAAAGTGGGCAAACCGGTCAGCGACGTCGAGCGTATGCTGGGGCTGAATGAGCGGGTTGTTTCCATGGACACTCCCATTGGCCCGGGTGGCGAGAAGTCCCTGCTCGATACCGTGGCGGATGAAGGCGCCAGTGATCCCGCTGACCTGCTCCAGGATGACAACCTGTGTGCCTGTCTGGAGGAGTGGATTGACCAGCTGAGCGATAAGCAGCAGGAAGTCCTGGCCCGGCGCTTCGGCTTGCGGGGCTATCCGACCTGCACACTGGAAGAGGTCGGCCAGGAAATCGGCCTCACCCGGGAACGGGTGCGTCAGATCCAGGTGGAGGCGCTGCGGCGCCTGCGGGAAATCCTGGAGAAAGAAGGACTGACCAGCGGCCTGCTGTTTCAGTAACGCTTGATCAGAAGCAGTTGAAAGCCGGCCCCTCGGGGCCGGCTTTGTTGTTTCTGACGTACCAGGGTCAGGAAAGGCGGGTAGGGCACTTGTGTCATTGGGCCAGACGCGGGCGTCCCCGGTTCGGTAACATGAAAGCGTTCGGCTACAATAAGATGACTCCCGGCCTTCGGGAATACAATAACCATAATCAGGAGTGCGCAATGCTAAAACGAATGGCGGCTGTAATCATGGGGCTTGGTCTGGCGATGGCTCTGGCCACCAGTGCCAGTGCGGTGGAAGTCAGTGGCGTCGAGGTCAGGGACACACTAGACGCCGGGGGAGAAACGCTGACACTCAACGGTGCCGGTGTGCGCTCGCGATTTTTCGTCAAGCTGTACGTGGCGGCCCTGTATCTGCCCGAAGCCTCCACCGATGCCAGCGCCATACTGGCAGCGGATGAACCCCAGGCCATTGCTCTGCATGTGACTTCCGGGCGCATCAACAGTGACAACATGACCGAAGCCACGCTGGACGGTTTTAAGAAGTCCACCGGTGGCAACCTGGGACCCATTAAGGGGGAGGTCGACCAGTTGCTGACCGTCTTTGCCAGTGAAATCAGTGAAGGTGATGTGTTTGACCTGGTGTATGTACCTGGCGAAGGCGTACAGGTCATCAAGAATGGCGAACTGGGCGATACCATTGGCGACCGCCGCTTCAAGGAAGCCCTGTTTGGCATCTGGATCGGTCATGATCCGGCCCAGGGTGGCCTCAAGAAGGATATGCTGGCGCAGTGATCGTGAAGAGCCAGTGCCGCCCGGGCGCTGGCTCTGTTCAAATCAGTCCAGGTAGTCCCGTTTCTGTTTGAACTCACACAGATCTTCGATAAGACAGGATCCGCATTTGGGCTTGCGCGCGGTACAGGTGTAGCGGCCATGAAGGATCAGCCAGTGATGGGCGTCCATCAGGAACTCTTTCGGAACCAGCCGCATCAGGCGTTTTTCCACTTCCAGTACATTTTTTCCGGGGGCGATGCCCGTGCGGTTCGATACCCGGAAGATATGGGTATCGACCGCCATCGCAGGTTGTCCGAAGGCTGTGTTAAGGACCACGTTTGCGGTTTTCCGACCCACTCCCGGTAGCGCTTCGAGGGCTTCCCGGGTATCGGGCACCTGGCTGTCGTGCTGCTCAATCAATATCCGGCAGGTCTTGATGACGTTTTCAGCCTTGCTGTTAAACAGGCCGATGGTCTTGATGTACTCCTTCAGCCCGTCTACACCAAGGGCCAGGATGGCTTCAGGCGTGTTGGCCACCGGGAAGAGTCTGTCAGTGGCCTTGTTGACGCCGACGTCCGTTGCCTGGGCCGACAGGATCACGGCGATCAGCAGTTCAAACGGCGAGCTGTAGTTCAGCTCGGTGGTGGGCTCGGGATTGGCCTCCCGCAGGCGACTGAATATCTCAATCCGCTTCTGTTTATTCATGAATACCGCTATCTGCTCACATCAGGAAATATGACCGGTTACCCGAACCCGCTTGCTGCCGGCCGTTATCGAGGTTTCCGTCCTGGCCCGGCGGCGGGCATCCAACTGGTTGTCGATACCGTTCTTCAGGGCGATCAGCAGGCCGAGGCCGACAAACGCCCCCGGCGGCAGCACCATAAACAGGACGTCCGGATAATCCCGGAACACATGGAGTGTCCAGTCGGCGGCCATTGGGCCCAGCAGCAGATGCATATCCGCGAACAGCGTACCCTGGCCAATCAGCTCCCTCATGGCGCCGAGTAGTACCAATACCACGAGAAAACCCAGGCCCATCATGGTGCCATCAAGAATCGCCGGGGCAGGGCCGGTTTTAGAGGCAAAGGCATCAGCCCGGCCGAGGATGGCGCAGTTGGTGACAATGAGCGGAATAAAGATGCCGAGAATCTGATACAGCTCATAAGTGAACGCCTGCATCAGCAGCTCCGCGCAGGTGACGAAAGAGGCGATAATCATCACGAAAGCCGGCAGGCGTACGGAGTCCGGAACGTAGTTACGGATCAGCGAAACCGCCAGGTTGGAACCCATCAGGACCAGCATGGTAGCGATACCCAGCCCCAGCGCGTTAACAACGGTACTGGTGACCGCAAGCAACGGGCACAGCCCCAGTACCTGCACCAGGGCCGGGTTGTTGGTCCAGAGACCATCCCTGATAATCTCGCGGCTGCTCTTGGTACTCATTCAGCGCTGCTCCTTTTCGGATTGGGCCGTGTTGTCGCCTGACGCTTCACTGCTGGTTAAGGACCTGGCACTTGCCACAATTTCCGGTCGATGCTCGTGAAAATAAAGCAGCGTGTCTTCCACCGCCCTGACCACTGCCCGGGGTGTAATGGTCGCTCCGGTAAACTGGTCAAACACACCGCCATTCTTCTTAACGTTCCATTGGCGGGGTTCCGGGTTTTCAAGGGAACGTCCCTCGAACGACAGAATCCAGTCTGATTTCTTCAGTTCGATACGGTCACCCAGACCCGGTGTCTCCCGGTGCCCGGTGACCCGTACCCCGAGGATTTCTCCGGACAGATTGATTCCCACCAGCAGGTGTATATCGCCGGAATAGCCGTCTGGCGCAACCGCGGGCAAAATCAGTCCGACCGGCTCTCCGTCCTGACTGGCGACGCGGGCTATAACCGGCCCCCGGATCGCCACGCGATTGCTGGGCGGTAGCAGGATGATGGCATTGAGCAGGTTATTGTCATGGACCGACTCGGGAATGATTTCATAAAGGGCAGCGGCCTCGGCGCGGGCCTGCTGCTCTTCAATCCGGTCAGCGGTCAACTGTTGAGTAACCGCAATAGTGCCGCCGGTAATTACTGCAAAAAGCCCCAGACCGATGGCGCTGCGGCGGATCGATTGTGCCAGTGCCGCCATGCTAGCTCACCCTGCCTGGAACGCCCCGTCGGGGCTTGTGGTGGCCGTAGGTGCGTGGCGGGGTGTAGTGGTCGATAAACGGCGCCGCGAAGTTCATCAGCAACACGCTGAATGCCACCGCATCGGGATAGCCACCCCAGCTGCGGATAATGTAGATCAGCGCTCCAATACAGGCGCCGTAAATCAGCTTGCCCTGATGGCTGGTGGCCGCTGATACCGGGTCGGTAGCGATAAAGAACGCCCCAAGCATGGTTCCGCCGGCGAGCAGGTGAAGGCTCAACGGCGCGTACTGGTCCGCATTGCTGCCAAACGCCAGGCTCATCAGGCCCATGGCTGCCAGCAGGCTCACCGGAATGTGCCAGGTAATGATCCGCAGGGCGATCAGGACCAGGCCGCCCAGCAGGAAAGCGCCATTGACCCATTCCCAGCCATTCGCCACACCTTCACCGAAGGTTGGGTGCATCAGTACCTCTGCTGACGTGTGGCTGACAATCTTGTGCTTGTACTCATCCAGTGGCGTTGCCATGGTCCAGCCATCGACCGTGGTCTGGGCGTTGCCGAAAATGGCCCCCAGGGTTTCACCAAAACCGGGCGCTGCGGGCAGCGTGACTGCACTGGCCCAGTTGGTGGTCATGGCCACCGGAAACGACACCAGCACCAGGGCATAGCCCACCATGGCCGGATTAAAGGGATTGGCTCCCAGCCCGCCATAGAGCTGCTTCGCCAATATGATCGCGGAAATGACCGCGACTGCCGATACCCACCAGGGCGCCAGTTGCGGCAATGACAGGCCCAGTAACAGCCCTGTCACGGCTGCTGTGTTGTCCCGCAGAAAGAAGGCTACCGGCTTTCCCCGAAGACGAAGCATGGCGGCTTCCGCTGCCAGCGCCAGCAGGATGCACCAGATAACGTTGATCAGGTTGCCCCAGCCAAAGAACCAGGTCTGGGCCAGCAGGCCGGGCAGGGCAGCCAGAATAACCAGCAGCATGACGCGTGACGTTGGTCTTGCACCATGGGCATGGGGCGAGGACTGCTGCACCAGACTCATGGGCGTGTCTCCGTCTCAAGCTGCTTACGGGCTTCTGCCAATGCCTGCTCAGCGCGTTTTACGCGATCCACGTTTTTTGCCACTGCCCGTTCCAGTTTGTCCACATTGTCGCCCTGGGCAGCCCTGGCTTCTTCCAGCATGCTTTCCATGGTCTCCAGTTTGCCCTGGGCCTGGGTGAGTTGTTTTTCCAGGGCTTCGATATCCGGCTTGTCCGGCACTCCGGCGCCGGCAGGTGCCGCAGGTGCAGCTTTCTTGCGCTCCAGCGCCTGTTGCACCATTGCTGCCCGGGCCGAGCGTTCGTCGTCGGCTTCACCGGTGGCAACCGCTTTCTCGGCCTCGGCCTGTTTTTTCTTCTGGGCTTCGGCGGCGGCCCGGGCCCGTTCCTGACGGCGCTGTTCTTTTTCTTCCCGCTCCCGCTCCAGCCTTTGCTGGCGGGCCTCAAACCGTTCCCGGGCACGATCGGCCTTGAGCTGTTCGGCCTGCTGGGTACGGATTTCGCCTTTGGCGTAGCGGTAATACTGAACCAGCGGAATTGCGCTGGGGCACACCCAGGAGCAGGCGCCGCATTCAATGCAGTCAAACAGATTCAGGTGCTCGGCCCGGTCAAAGTCCTGGGCTTTGGCGTGCCAGAACAGCTGCTGGGGCAGCAGCTCCATGGGGCAGACTTCGGCGCACATGCCACAGCGGATGCAGGGCTGTTCCGGGGGCGGAGCGGGAAGTTCACGGGCCGTAGCGGCGATCAGGCAATTGGTGGTTTTGGTAACCGGCACTGACGTATCACCGAGGGTATAGCCCATCATGGGGCCGCCCAGAATGAGTCGCTGTACACAATCCTCACGGAGCCCCGCCTGGTCCAGCAAGTGCCGGACCGGGGTGCCGATCAGGGTCTCGAAGTTACCGGGCTCAGCCATGGCTTCTCCGGAAACCGTGGTAATGCGGGAAATCAGAGGCTGACCGAGGCTGATGGCCCGGCACACGGCCAGGGCGGTGCCGATGTTCTGGCACATTACGCCAATGTCCGCCGGAATACCGCCACTGGGCACTTCCATACCGGTAAGAATCTGGATCAGCTGTTTTTCACCCCCGGACGGGTATTTCGTGGGAATGACCACTACTTCCGTCTGGGTGCCTTCCGCCGCTTTGCGCATGGCGTCGATGGCTTCGGGCTTGTTATCTTCGATAGCGATCACGCAGCGTTCGGGCCGCAGTATCCAGGACATGACCTTGATACCGCCCTGAATCTCATCGGCCCGCTCCCGCATTGCCATATCGTCAGCGGTAATATAGGGCTCGCATTCGGCGCCGTTAATGATCAGCGTGTGCACCTTACGGTCACTGGGGGGCCTGAGTTTGATATTGGTGGGAAAGCCCGCGCCACCCATGCCGCTGATCCCGGCATCACGTATAAGGTCCAGCACTGTGCTGCGGTCGAGCTTGCGATAGTCAGCCACCGGGCTCAACTCGCACCAGGTATCGTCACCATCCGGTTCCAGTACTATGCACCAGTCGGTCATCCCGGACGGGTGCGGTACCGGATGACGCTCGATGGCGACAATAGCGCCGGAGGTAGGCGCATGCACAGGCACTCCCATACCGTCGATGACATCGGCGATCTTCTGCCCCTTGAGCACCCGGTCGCCGGGCTGGACCAGAGCCTCTGCCGGCAGGCCGATATGCTGTTGCAGGGGCAATACCAGGCGATCCGGAATGGCTGCCTTACGGATCGGACGACCAGTGGACTGGTGCTTGTTCTCGGCTGGATGAATACCGCCGGGGAAACTCCATAGCTGGGACATCAGGCACTGGCCCCCTGACGATCTGTGGCAATAATGGCCGGCCGGGGCGGCTGCCAGGTCCAGGTGCGGATATCGGGTTCGATGGTCACCATATCAATGCAATCCACCGGGCAGGGTTCGACGCACAGGTCGCAGCCGGTGCATTCGCTCTCGATGACGGTGTGCATGTGTTTGGCAGCGCCGAGTATGGCGTCCACTGGGCAGGCCTGTATGCATTTGGTACAGCCAATACACTCGTCTTCGCGGATTACCGCCACCCGCTGGACCTGCTCTACGCCATGTTCTGCATCCAGCGGCTGGGGCTCCACATCGAGCAGATCGGCCAGCGCCTTTATGGTGGACTCACCCCCGGGCGGGCACTTGTTGATGGCGTCTCCGTTAGCGATGGATTCCGCATAGGGACGGCAGCCGGGAAAGCCGCACTGCCCGCATTGCGTCTGGGGCAGCAGGGCGTCGATCTGGTCCACCAGCGGGTTGCCTTCCACGCGGAAGCGCTCGGCGGCGAAGCCCAGCAGCGCGCCAAAGACCATCGCGAGAGCCAGCAGTACCGCTATTGCGATTAGAATGCCTGTCCACATAGCCCGTAGATCCACATAACAAAAACGTCGTCAAACACTGACCAGGCCGGTAAAGCCCATGAAAGCCAGTGACATTAAGCCCGCGGTCACCATACCGATGGCGGCGCCACGAAAGGCCACAGGTACATCGGCCACCGCAATGCGCTCACGCATGGCGGCGAACAGTACCAGCACTAGCGAAAAACCCGCTGCAGCGCCGAAACCGTAGAGTACCGATTCAACGAAGTTGTTGTTCTTGTTGATGTTGAGCAGGGCAACGCCGAGCACCGCGCAGTTGGTGGTAATCAGTGGCAGAAAAATACCCAGCACCCGGTACAGCAAAGGGCTGGTCTTGCGTACCACCATCTCGGTGAACTGCACCACCACCGCAATCACCAGAATAAAGGTAATGGTGCGGAGGAAGGTGAGCCCCAGGGGTTCCAGCAGCCAGGTATACGCCAGATAGCTGCATACCGACGCCAGGGTTAGCACAAAGGTGGTCGCCAGCGACATTCCCATGGCCGTTTCCAGCTTCCCGGAGACGCCCATAAAAGGACACAGCCCGAGAAACTGGACCAGCACAAAGTTGTTGACCAGTATGGTGCTGACCAGAATCAGCAGATATTCCGTCATGGGTACAGTTTACTCCGACTGGGACGCGACCTGTTACATCACCCGCATGCCGGGCGTAGCGCCAGAGTCCGGAGACAGCAGGAAGATGTCCTTGCCTCCCGGGCCTGCCGCCAGGACCATGCCTTCGGACATACCGAACTTCATCTTGCGGGGTTTGAGGTTGGCCACCATGACGGTTAGCCGGCCTTCAAGTTCTTCCGGCATATACGCTGACTTTATACCGGCGAAGACATTGCGCTGACCATGCCCTACGTCAAGAGTGAGACGGAGAAGCTTGTCAGCCCCTTCTACCTGTTCTGCCTTGAGGATTCTGACTATCCGCAGGTCGACCTTGGCGAAATCCGGAAACTCGATCTCTTCGGCAATCGGCTCAAGGTCGGCTGGGGCTTTCTCCGCTTTCTGACCGGTGGCGGCCGGCAATTCTTCCTTCGACGCGTCTACCATCTTTTCAATCTGCGCCATATCCACCCGGCTCATCAGCGGCGTGAACTTGTTGATGCCGTGATCTTCCAGCAACGCAGCCCGGTCATTCCAGTCCAGTGGCGCATTAAGGAAACTCTCCGCCGCCTCTGAGGTTTTGGGCAACACCGGCGCCAGGTAGGTAATCAGCAAGCGGAACATGTTGATGGCGTTGGTGCAGATGGCCTGCAGCTTCTCCTCCTGGCCATCCTCCTTGGCGACAACCCAGGGCTGCTCGTCGTTCACGTACTGGTTGGCATTATCGGCCAGTTCCATAATGCGACGCATGGCACGGCCAAACTCCCGGGCTTCGTAGAAGTCTGCAATGTCCTCACCGGCATCAATAAAGGTCCTCAGGCGATCTGTTTCGGTCACCTTGCCCAGCTGACCGTTGAAGCGTTTGGTAATAAAGCCGGCGCTACGGCTGGCGATGTTGACCACTTTGCCGACCAGGTCCGCGTTCACCCGGGCCGCGAAATCCTCCAGGTTCAGGTCCATATCGTCCACGCCGGCGGTCAGTTTGGCGGCAAAGTAATAACGCAGGTACTCCGGGTTCAGGTGGTCCAGATAGGTCCGGGCCATAATAAAAGTACCCCGGGACTTGGACATTTTCTTCCCGTTAACGGTAACAAAGCCGTGGGCCCAGACCGCGGTCGGCGTGCGGAACCCGGCGTCGTGGAGCATGGCCGGCCAGAACAGGGCGTGGAAGTTGATGATGTCCTTGCCGATAAAGTGGTAAACCTCGGCGGTGGAGTCCTCCTTCCAGAAAAACTCGAAATCGATATCGGTACGGTTGCACAGGTCCTTGAAGCTGGCGAGATAGCCGATGGGCGCGTCCAGCCAGACATAAAAGTATTTGCCTGGCGCGTCAGGAATCTCGAAGCCGAAATAGGGCTTGTCACGGCTGATGTCCCATTCCTGGAGGCCCGCCTCCAGCCATTCAGCCAGCTTGTTGGCCACCTGTTCCTGGAGCGCACCGCTGCGGGTCCATTCGCGGAGGAAACCTTCGAACTCGGGGAGCCTGAAGAAGTAATGCTCTGACTGTTTCTCCACCGGGGTAGCCCCGGAAACCGCCGAGCGGGGATTGATCAGTTCGGCCGGGGTGTAGGTAGCGCCGCAGGCTTCGCAGTTATCGCCATACTGGTCGTCCGCCTTACAACGGGGGCAGGTGCCCTTGATAAAACGGTCCGCCAGGAACATCTCTTTCTCGGGATCATAGAACTGCGTGATCTGGCGGGTGGCGATATTGCCGTTGTCCTTGATCTTGCGATAAATGTACTCGCAGAACTGCTGGTTTTCTTCAGAGTGGGTCGAGTGATAGTTGTCGAACGCAATGTTAAAGCCGGCGAAGTCTTCCTGGTGCTCTTCGCGGATGCGCTCAATCAGTTCTTCAGCGCTGATCCCTTCCCGCTCAGCCCGGAGCATAATTGCGGTGCCATGGGCATCGTCTGCGCAAACGTAATAGCAGTTGTGGCCGCGCATTTTCTGATAACGCACCCAGATATCCGTCTGAATGTACTCCAGCAGATGACCCAGATGAATGGGGCCGTTGGCATAGGGCAGGGCGCTGGTAACCAGAATATCGCGCTGTTTGTCGCTCGCTTGCGTCATGGTGATGTCCGAACCTCGGGTGAACTTTTCGGAAAAGCGCCCTGATAGGGCAGCTCCGTATGGTCAGAAACGGGCACAAATGATACCTTCCAGAACGAGTTTTTTCATCTTCCCGGAAGGCAAATTGCCGTATTTACCGGATATCTGAGGGGACGAAGCAATCATGGCCGAGATTTCCCGGGTTGCCCTTGAGGCCGCCGTGCGCGAATACCGTGACCCATATCTGGATAAGGATCTTTACGAGCTGGGCGCTGTGAAGGCGCTGGACGTTGACCCCAGCGGACAGGTTAATGTTACCGTGCAGTTACCCTACGCCAGCGCTGGCATTGCGGGCGGACTGCAGCAGGTTGTCGCCAGCAAGCTGGAGAACGTCGCCGGCGTGACAGGCGCGACGGTTACGGTAAGCCAGCGGATTCATGCCCACAAGGCCCAGCGCGACCTGGAATCCATGGGCGGGGTGAAGAATATTATTGCGGTGGCGTCCGGCAAGGGCGGTGTTGGTAAATCCACCACGTCGGTGAATCTGGCGCTGGCGTTGGCCGCTGAGGGCGCCCGGGTTGGCATCCTGGACGCGGACATCTATGGCCCGAGTGTGGGCATGATGCTGGGGATTCCCGACGGTCAGCGTCCAAAAACCGAAGGCGACAAGTACTTCCTGCCCATCGAAGCCCATGGCGTACAGGCAATGTCCATGGCGTTCCTTGCCAACGACAAAACGCCCATGGTCTGGCGTGGGCCCATGGTCAGTGGTGCGCTTCAGCAGCTGCTGACGCAGACCCTCTGGAAAGACCTGGACTATCTGGTCATCGACATGCCACCGGGCACCGGTGATATCCAACTGACCCTGGCCCAGAAAGTTCCGGTTACCGGCGCGGTGATTGTGACCACGCCCCAGGATATTGCGCTGCTGGACTGCCGGAAGGGCATTGAAATGTTCCGCAAGGTGGAAGTGCCGGTACTGGGCGTTGTGGAAAACATGAGCATTCATATCTGCAGTAACTGCGGTCATGAAGAGGCCCTGTTCGGCCAGGGCGGCGGTGAGCGGGTCGCGGATGATTACCAGACCCAGTTACTGGGCCAGTTGCCGCTGCACATCACGATCCGGGAGCAGACCGATGGCGGCCGGCCGTCGGTTGTGGCGGAACCTGACTCGGAGGTGGCACGCCGCTACCGGGATATCGCCCGCCGGCTGTCAGCCAGTCTGTCGACCCGGGCCCGCAATGACAGTGCGCCGATTCCGAGCATTTCGGTCAGCGACGACTGAGCCCCTATGTGCCCGGCCAAGTGCCGGGCAGGTTGCCTTTTGCGAGTATCAGCCGGCCCGGGTAAACTATGGCGCCCCGAGCCCTGGCCGGTATCCGACCGGCCCCGACGGACCAGAGAGAGATCGCATTAATGAGTATCAAATCCGATAAGTGGATCCGCCGTATGGCGGAGCAGGAAGGCATGATCGAGCCCTTCGAGCCCGGCCAGGTCCGGGAGTCCTCCGGTAGCCGCGTCATCTCCTATGGTACGTCCAGTTACGGCTACGACGTGCGGTGCAGTAATGAGTTCAAGATTTTCACTAACGTCCATTCGGCGACCGTTGACCCGAAGAACTTTGATGAAAAAAGCTTCGTCGACTACGTCGGCGACGTCTGCATTATTCCGCCCAATTCTTTCGCGCTGGCACGCACGGTGGAGTACTTCCGGATTCCCCGCAAGGTGTTGACCATCTGCCTGGGCAAGTCCACCTACGCCCGCTGCGGTATCATCGTGAACGTGACGCCCCTGGAACCCGAGTGGGAAGGCCAGGTGACGCTGGAGTTTTCCAATACCACTAATCTCCCGGCGAAAATCTACGCTAACGAGGGTGTCGCGCAGATGCTGTTTTTCGAATCTGACGAGGAATGCGAAGTCAGTTATCGCGACCGGGCGGGGAAATATCTCGGGCAAACCGGCGTCACCTTGCCCAAAACCTGAGCCGGCCTTCGTGAATGCTAACCAGTTTTTAAAAGCGGTTGAACAGCTCCAGGGGTGGCGCCAGACGGCATTTTTGCTGGCCCTTGCTGAGCGGGCGTTCCCCAACTACGCGTTGTTCAGTGACGCCGTGGGCAATAAGGCCGGTGGAAAAATGCGCCAGTTGCTGGATGCCGGCTGGGGGCTGTTCGAACAGAAGTCCACCGAGAACCTGATTCCACAGTTACTGGCCCGGCTGGAAGGCCTGAGCCCGGACGTAAACGCCTACGACGCGTACGGCGTCTATCCGGCGTTTGATTTCTGCCAGTTACTGGAAGCCGCGCTACTGAGCCGGCTGAATCCGTCGAAGCACCGGGCGCTGGAGGCGTCGGGTATCGCCACCGGGACAGTGATGAACTTTATTGCTTTCTCCGAAGGCGAAGGGCTGGAAGAGGACGAGCTGGTGCGCCACCTCGACAGTCATCCGCTTATGAAAGAGGACAAAATGTTCCAGCGGGAACTGATCCTCAGCCTGAAACGGCAGCGGGTGCCCAAGGACGACTATATCGACAGCCTTCAGTCTCTGGCCGCCAATGACGGCATCAGTAACCTTGGCATCTCCCTCTCTGATGATGAGCCAGGGGCGTAAGCGCCTCCACCACCACCGAATACCAGAAGACGCAATCATGAAACTTTCAGCTTTTGGACGCAAGTTCACCGCCGATGCCGGCATTACTTCCCTGATGGACGACCTGGGTAACGCCCTGGCCAGTGGCGACGATATGATCATGATGGGCGGGGGCAACCCCGGCCAGGTGCCCGAGGTTCAGCAGCGGCTCACTCAGATCCTGACGGAGATGACCCAGGACCCGGCCGCCATGACACGTCTGGTGGGCATTTACGATCCGCCCCAGGGGGAGAAGCAGTTTATCGCCTCACTGGCGGATCTGCTCAACCGGGAGTACGGCTGGGGCCTGACACCGGACAATATTGCCCTGACCAATGGCAGTCAGGCGGCGTTTTTCATGCTGTTCAATATGTTTGCCGGCGACTTTGGCGAAGGGTGTCACAAGCACATCCTGTTGCCCCTGGCGCCGGAGTATATCGGCTACGCAGACGCCGGCATCGCGCCGGAACTGTTCCGCGCTGTGCGCCCGGAGATCAGCTTTACCGGCCCTCACGAGTTCAAGTACCGGGTGGATTTTGGGGCGCTTGAGGTCACCCCGGACACCGGTGCTATCTGCGTATCAAGGCCCACCAATCCCACCGGCAACGTGGTAACAGACTCGGAGATGGCGGGCCTGGAAAATCTTGCCCGCCAGCACGATATTCCGCTGATCATCGACGGCGCCTACGGTATGCCGTTCCCGAGCCTGCTCTATGTGGACGCGCAGCCCCATTGGAACGAGCAGATCATTCTCTGCCTGAGCCTGTCCAAGCTCGGGTTACCGGCGGCACGCACCGGCATCGTCATCGCTGCGCCGCAGGTGATCCGGGCGCTGTCTGGCATTAACGCCATCATGAACCTCGCCACCGGCAGTTTTGGTGCGATGATGGCCGATCCGCTGGTGCGCAGCGGGGAAATCCTGTCCCTCAGCAGGGATGTAATCTGCCCCTTCTACAAGCGCAAGATGGAGCACGCGGTAACTGTCTTCACAGAAGCCATGGGGGATGAGGGGCAATGGTATGTGCATAAGCCCGAGGGCGCGATGTTCCTGTGGCTCTGGTTTCCGGATCTGCCGGTCACCAGCCTGGAGCTGTACCAGCGCCTGAAGGCGAAGGGCGTACTGGTGGTCTCCGGTCATTACTTCTTTCCGGGCCTGGCGGACGACGGCTGGCACCACCGTCAGGAGTGCATCCGGGTCACATACTCCCAGGATGACGATCAGGTAGCAGCCGGATTGCAGTTAATTGCGCAGGAAGTGAAAGCGATCCGCGCTGAGTATCAGTAAGGAGCGATCAACGGTTACTGAACCGCCGCCTGGGCATTTTCGCGGCTGGCTTCGTCCAGCCGCACTTCGTAACGGCTGCCGTCGGGCTCGGTCTGGAGCAGGCGTACGAGCAGATAGTCCAGTTCGGGCGCGAACCACATCAGGGTTTCCCGTTTGCTGTCTTCTTCCCGCACCTTTTCCACCTTGATGGTATTCAGCTCCCCCAGGCTCGTAGTCTGAAGCTCCTCCCCGACGACCGCAAAGCGGTCGTGCTCGAAGTCGTCCTTGTCTGCGACGGTATAGTCCATTGTCGTCTTGCCGGCTTTCAGATCCTGGCGTAGCTGAAGCTGGAAGCCGAGGGGGTCCAGGGCCTGATCCGGCAGTTCGGTGGTAAAGCTGGTGCCATCGTAACTGCCGCTGACGCTTTGTATGGCCTGGTTGAAGTTGAGGGCGCGGCTGCGGTTTTTGACCAGCATACCATTGAGGCGATAGCGGTATTTCAGGGGGACCACACGGCCGTCTTCCCAGCGGAACTCTACGGATTCCCGGATATCTGCAATAAAAGAATCAACGTTGAATTCGTAGAGCCAGGAGCCGTCGGCTTGTTGTTCCAGCGTGCGCCGGGCGGAGCCATTGAGGGACAGGCCCCTGTCCATGGAGGCGCTATAGGTGGCCGCGATGGGGGTAAGTTCCGGAGGAGCGGCGTCCAATGAAGTTTCTTCGGCACCGGCAACCGGGGCAAAAGCTGACAATAGAAGGGCCAGCGTGGCGGGTAAAGCGAAGTGACCCCGGTGTGAGTCTGAGCGGCGAACAAGCATTACTGACTGTCTCCCATTACCGTGATAACTGCTCAGAGTGTACCCGGTCAGGCTGGTCAGCCGGATGACGGTTTATTTAAACGCCCGGGCCCCAGCGGTGGTTGCAGAAGCCCGGGCGTCAGCCTTTCAGCTTACCGGCAGGGTCATTACCGCCGGCATGGGCTGGCCATCAAACAGCACGCGGTCGCGCCCCGCCAGTTGCAGCCGACCTTCGCAGAACCATCGGACCACGATGGGATAAAGAATGTGCTCCTGCTGGCGCACCCGCTCGGACAGGGTCTCGTGCGAGTCCTCGGGCCGTACCTCGACTTCGGCCCTGGCAATCACCGGGCCGCCATCCAGATCTTCCGTTACAAAGTGGACCGACACCCCATGGACCAGATCGCCCGCATCGATGGCCCGCTGATGGGTGTTCAGACCACGGTACTTGGGCAGCAGGGACGGATGCACGTTCAGCATGCGCCCGTGAAACGCCCGCACCAACTCCGGGGTGAGGATCCGCATAAAGCCCGCAAGCACGACCAGATCTGGCTGGTAGCGCTCCATCTGGAGCCTGAGTTCAGCGTCGAAGGCCTCGCGGGAGTCGAACCGGGTATGGTCTACGGTAAAGGTTTCGATGCCAGCCTGGGCCGCGCGCTCCAGGGCAAACGCCTGGGGCCGGTTGCTGCCGACGGCGACGATCTCACCCGGGTAATCCCGTTCCCGGGTAGACTCGATCAGCGCCTGAAGATTGGTGCCGGAACCGGAGGCCAGCACCAGAATGCGGGGCTTGTCCACCGGATCTGCCTGCATACCGCTCATTCCTGAACCAGACCTGGCGCATAGCGAACCTCTGGCGAAGCGCCGGGCTCGCTGTGGCTTTCTATAACACCAATCTGCCAGGCGGTTTCACCCATGGCTTTCAGCGTATCGAGAGTGAGTGACTTTTCATCAGCCGGAACGCAGACAATCATGCCCACACCGCAGTTAAACGTGCGGTACATTTCCTCGTCAGCAACACCGCCCTGGTCCTGAAGCCACTGGAACACCGCTGGTAGTTCCCAGCTGGCGGTGTCAATCGCGGCCCGCGTACCCGCCGGTAAAACCCGGGGGATATTCTCCGGCAGGCCGCCGCCGGTAATATGCGACATCGCACGAACGTCAACAGTCTTAATAAGTTGCAGCAGGTTCTTTACGTAGATTCGGGTCGGTGCCATCAGCCCTTCCGCCAGGGTGGTATCGCCGACTTTCTCATCCAGGCTGGCACCGGAGACTTCCAGAATCTTGCGGATCAGGGAGTACCCATTGGAGTGGGGGCCAGAGGAGGCCAGGGCGATCAGCACATCCCCGGGTTGTACCCGGCCGCCATCGATTACGTCGTCCCGCTCCACCACGCCGACGCAGAATCCGGCAAGGTCGTAATCATCACCTTAGTACATGCCCGGCATTTCGGCGGTTTCGCCACCCACAAGGGCGCATCCCGCAAGTTCGCAGCCCCGGCCAATGCCGTCCACGACACTGGCGGCCACATCCACATTGAGTTTGCCGGTGGCGTAGTAGTCCAGGAAGAACAGTGGCTCGGCCCCACCGACAACAAGGTCATTGACGCACATGGCAACCAGATCAATGCCGATGGTGTCATGCCGTTGCAGCTGCATGGCCAGGCGCAGTTTGGTGCCCACCCCATCAGTGCCGGATACCAGCACCGGCTCGCGGTAGCCGGAGGGCAACGCTACCATGGCGCCAAAGCCGCCCAGGCCACCAAGCACTTCAGGCCGACGGGTGCGTCGGGCGGTTTCCTTGATGCGATTCACCAGCTCATTGCCAGCGTCGATGTCCACACCTGCATCGCGGTAGGTGAGGGCGGGCTTTTTATCACTCATGTCGGGGTCAGCCATAGTTGGTAGGTAGGGTCGATGGAACTGCAAGCGCCGGATTTTACCAGTTGCCGATGACCGGTCCAAATGTGTTTCCGGGTCAGCCCCTGTGGCCTCGTTGCTACTCACTGCCAGGACCATCGTGTATCCTAGTGTCGCTTATGGAAATCCTGGGTGCATCATGGCCGTAAAAACACGAAATAACCCGCTATCTGTGCTCGCTGCAACAGCGCTGGCGCTTGTCCTGCTTCTTCCAGTTCAGCCCGCCTCCGGGGTTATGGTTAACAACCTTTACCAGACCACCGTGCCTGTCGCCGGCGAAAATGAGGAGCATTTGGCGGAGGGCTATAAAATAGGTCTTGGCCAGGTACTGACCAAGGTCTCCGGCGATCGCTCAGTTGCCAGCAACGAATCGTTGACGCCGATTTTCGATAACGTCGCCAGTCTGGTTGAAGGGCGCCAGCTACAGACAACCGATGACGGCGAACATCTGCTGACACTGCAGTTTTCCCGTAGCCAGGTGAACCGCGCGCTGGCCGACGCCGGAGCGCGGGTGTGGGGCTCGAATCGCCCACTCACGCTTGCCTGGGTCGCGGTGCAGGAAGGCGGAGACCGGGGCCTGCTGGTGGAAACCGGCGAGACCTCCGATCAGGGCTGGTCGGCATTGCTGCTGGATACCGCCCAGTCGCGGGGGATACCCCTCGAATTGCCGCCGGCAGACCGGGCGGGAGATCGCCGTCTGCTGTCGGAAGTCTGGGGGCAATTTATGAGCCAGGTGGCCCGGGCGTCATCGGGACTGGAGCATGACTTGCTGGCCGTCGTCCGTATCAGCCGCCGCCAGGGGGGCTGGCAGGCCAGCTGGGTTTATGAAGGAGCCGGGGTTGAACAGGCCCGCTCGGTAACCGCACAAACGCCAGAAACCCTGGTTGACGAAATGCTGGATAACTGGGCATCCGACCTGGCGGGGCGTTACGGCGTCAGTGGGAGTAATGTTGATACCGGTCCGCGGGTGCAGTTGCGGGTTGATGGGGTAAACTCCCCGTCAAGTTACGCCACCGCCCGTTCGGCGCTGAGCCGGCTCAATCCGGTTACGTCCGTAGGGGCGGTATCCGTGGCACCGGATCATGTCGTGTTTGAGGTTGAGTACGAGGGCGAGCTCTCGCAGCTTCGACAGAACATCGCCCTCGAGCCCCGTTTCCGCCCGTCAGGAGGGCCGTCATCCGGTCAGGTTGAGGAAGATTTCCGCAACCCTCAACAAACCCTGTTTTATCGTTGGCAGCCGGCGGGTGTCATCCCGCCAGGGAATGAAGGCCGCTGACAGGCTCAGGCAGAAGGAAAGCGCACGTGCAGCAGTGGCAATGGATACCTAACGCCTTGTCGTTATTTCGGGTGCTGCTGGTAGCACCCTTCGCCTGGGCGCTGGCCGATGGGTACTACCATGAGGCGCTGCTGCTGTTTGTGATTGCCGCGGTAACCGATGGCCTGGACGGTTTTCTGGCGCGTTTTTTTGACTGGCGCAGCCGCCTTGGTGCGATTATCGATCCGCTTGCCGACAAGCTTCTGCTGGTCACTACCTACCTGGTGTTGTCATTGACCGGGGTGTTTCCTTTCTGGCTCTTCATCCTGGTGCTGGGCCGGGATCTGGTGATCGTCATGGGCGGGATTCTGTTCCATCGCTTTGTAGGCGAGTTCGACGTTGAGCCAAGTATTTTCGGCAAGCTCAATACGCTGGTACAGATACTCGCAGCGCTTGCCGTCATGTCCCATGAGGCCGGCTTCCTGCTGCCGGACCGGACCGGTGACATTGCACTATGGTCTGTAGTGATTATGGCCATTATCAGCGGTGGTCACTATGTGACTATCTGGGGTGTGCGTGCCCTGCGAGGTCAGGCGTCGTGAGTGGCATCCAGCTCACTCTGGGGGTCCGGCTCCGGGATGATGCCCGTTGGGCCAATTTCCACGGTGCCCGTAACGCAACCGCTGCCGCCATGGTGCGCAATGCCTGCGACGACAGCCGCCATCCGTTGGTGGTTCTCTGTGGCGCCGCCGATACGGGTAAAAGCCACCTGTTGCAGGCGGCCTGTCATGAGTATGAGCAACAGGGCCGCAGTGCTGTATGTTTCAGTCTTGCCGAGTTGCGGGAGCTGGGCCCGGAGGCGCTCAGCGGTGTCGAACTGATGGACCTCGTTGCCCTGGACGACGTACAGCAGGTGTTGGGCGACCCGGAGTGGGAAGAGGCCCTGTTCCATCTGTACAACCGGGCCCGGGACCTGGGGCATCAGGTGATGCTGGCCCTGGACGAAACACCGGTCAATCAGCCTTTCGTGCTGGCGGACCTGCGCTCCCGTTTCCAGGAAGGGCTGCTGGTGCAGCTGGGCACCTATCGTGATGACGACCGGATTACCATTCTGCAGTCCCGGGCGGAGCAGCGCGGCCTGGTGCTCAGTGACGAGGTGGCCGGGTTCATTCTGCGTCGCTCCGACCGGGGGCTGGGTGCACTTCTGGCGATCCTGGATCAGCTGGACGAGAATTCTCTTCAGGCCCAGCGCCGTCTGACGATCCCTTTCGTCAAATCCGTAATGGGGTGGTAGACTTTCGCGCGCCTCAAGTCTGCCAATGGAGCCGCCTGGATGACTGCGTCCCCGGACCTTATCAGTGAGATCGCTGACCGCCTGCTGGGCATTGAAGCGGAAATGCGCCGTATCAATGTCTGGTCCAGTGAACGGCCCTCGCCGGACGCCCTGGCCAGCACCCAGCCATTCTGTATCGATACCCTCACTTTCCCGCAATGGCTGCAGTTTATCTTCCTTGCCCGCATGAAGATCATTGTCGAGCAGGGACAGCCGTTGCCCGGGGTTTCAGGAATTGCGCCTATGGCGGAAGAATATTTTCGCGGTCAGCCGGAATCGGGCAGGGGGCTGATTCGGGAGCTGCACGCTATTGACCGGCTGATCAGTCGCTCTTGAAACTGCCGTGGGCGGCCAGGGTTGGCAGCAGCTCCCGTCCGTCCCGTACCTGAGCAAACAGATCGGCCAGCTCTTCCGAGGAGACTGCGGCGCAGAACCGGTGGCCCTGCAACAAGTGGCAGCCGGACTGCCGCAGGAAGCGGTCCTGCTCCTCCGTTTCAACGCCGGTAGCGGCGACTTTGAGGTTAAGCTGACGCGCCAGGCTGATCAGGGTATGGATGATGGCGGCCGTGTTCTCGTCCCTGGAAGCATGCTGGAGCAGGGCCGGGTCGATCTTGACCTGATCAAAGGGCAGTTCCCGCAGGAAGGTCAGTGACGACAGCCCGCTGCCGAACCGATCGAGGGTCAGGCGAATCCCGATACTCTTCAGCCGGCGCAGCACCGCTGCGGTTTCCTCCGGGCGTTCGGCCAGGGTGCGCTCGTCAATTTCAACCACCAGCAGCGAAGGATCAAGACCGGTCTCATCGATGATCTGATGCAGCTCTTCCGCCAGCTCCGGGTGATTGTACTGACGCGACGACAGGTTGATGCTGATGGGCATGGGGGCGCCATTCATGGCCTCGATAGCCCGGGCCTGCAGGCAGGCATTCTGACAGATCCACCGCCCCACCGCATAGAGCTGACCGCTCTGTTCCGCCACCTCCAGGAAGTCAGCAGGCTGTAACAGCCCGCGCACCGGGTGATTCCAGCGGAGCAGTGCCTCCAGCGCGGCAATGCCGCCGGTACGCACGTTCAGCACGGGCTGGTAATGGAGCTGGAACTCGCCGGCACGAATGCCGGCTCTCAGTTCCTGTTCCAGTGCCATCATCCGCTGCATCTCGTGGTTCATCTCTTCACTGAAGAACTGGAAGTTATTCCGCCCCGCTTTCTTCGCCCGGTACATGGCCATATCGGCGTTCTTCAGCAGCTGCTCGTAACGGGTGCCGTCATCGGGCGCCAGCGCAATACCAATACTTGATGTGATAACCAGCTCGCTGCCCGGCACAGTAACCGGCTCGGTAAAGGCCTCGAGAATGCCACGGGCCACCTTCTCACAGCCTTCTGCGCCGTTGACGTGATGCAGCAGCACCGCGAACTCATCACCGCCGAGGCGGGCGATGGTGTCTTCTTCCCGCACGCTGCCTTTCAGCCGCTGGGCGAGAATCTTGAGCATTTCATCGCCGGCATCATGGCCAAGGGTGTCGTTGATGCGTTTGAAGTGGTCCACATCCAGGGCAATCAGCGCACAGTGGTGGCCGTGGCGGTTGGCACTGGCCAGGGCGCGCCGGCACCGGTCTTCAAACAGGCGCCGGTTAGCCGTGTCGGTGAGCACATCAAAATGGGCAAGGTAATGCAGCTGGTCCTGAGTACGGCGGATTTCAGAGATGTTCTGACCGATCAGGATCAGCTGGGTCTCATCCTCGTCCTCATCCAGCAGCAGGTTCAGGTTCCAGAGCACAATATGGTCCGTGCCATCGTACCCCTGGATCCCCGTCTCCAGCGTTTCCTGCAACTGGCCGGCCTGCAGGGTCTTGAGGATCTTCCAGCTCATCTCATCCCGGTATTCTTCCGGAATAAACGTTTCGATCAGGTTCCGGCCGACGGCTTCATCACGGCTGTAACCGAACAGGGCTTCTGCCGCTGTGTTCCACTTACGGATCTGGAAGGACGGATCGATCAGGATGATCGGCGATGCCGCGGTATCGAACAGGGCGCGGAAATGTCGGGAAGAGCGCTGGAAGGAGCGTTCTGCTTCCTTGCGCACGAGGATTTCTTCCCGCAGTTCCTGGTTGATGGTCTGGAGTTCCTGGGTGCGTTCGTCGACCACGTCTTCCAGCCGGGCCTCGATGCGCCGGTGCTCCCGCAGCAGGTCCCGTACGTAAACGAAAGTCCCGGCGAGCACCAGCATGGCGGGGCCGGCAGAGCCAAAAAAGGTGATCATGGCTTTCTGGCTGATGGGCACCTCTGGCGTGGTCAGCAGCAACAGCGGGCTGAGCGCCAATGCCAGAATGGTCAGGCTGACCAGGCTGTCAGCGAGGACAGCCAGCCAGCGATCACGGGTTTCGGTACGTCTTGATCTGTCCACGGATTCTGCCTGTATAAGCCTTCCTGTGCGATTCCGGTCTTCCCTGCTCAGGGTTCAGTCCGGGACGGGGCCGTTTTCCACCTGCAGGCGCATGGATAGGTCGGTGGCCTGCACATCTTTCGTCAGGGTGCCGATTGAAATATAGTCGACGCCGGTCTCTGCGATGGCGACCAGAGTGTCTTCAGTAACGCCGCCGGAAGCTTCCAGGCGACAGGCGCCATTGACTTGCTGCACCGCTTTCAACATGTCATCCAGACTGAATTCGTCGAGCATGATGATATCGGCTCCGGCGTCTAAAGCCTGTTGCAGTTCGTTCATGTTCTCGGTTTCCACCTCTACCGGCCGGCCCGGAGCAATCTGTCGCGCCCGGTTGACGGCAGCTGCAATGGAGCCGCAGGCAGCAATATGGTTTTCTTTAATCAGAAACCCGTCCCACAACCCGATCCGGTGGTTGTAGCAGCCGCCGCAGGTAACCGCGTATTTCTCAGCGAGCCTCAGGCCCGGGACGGTTTTCCGGGTGTCCAGTAGCCTGACGCGGGTATGAGCCACCTGATCCGCAAACTGGCGACACCGGGTAGCGACCCCGGACAATGTCTGCAGCCAGTTAAGAGCCGCGCGCTCGGCTGTCAGCAGGCTTCGGGCAGCACCTTCGCAGGTAAACAGAACCTGATCGGGATGCGCCTGCTCACCGTCCTGGACATGCCAGTGGACCTCTACCTCCGGGTCAACCTGCCGGAACACCTCGTTGACCCAGGCCTGGCCGGCGATAACCGCCGGCACCCGGGTGATGACCCGGGCTGAGCCCCGGCGGTCTGACGGGATGAGCGCGGCGGTAATGTCGCCGCTGCCAATGTCTTCCCGCAGGCTGACAGCAACAGATTCAATTCGGGATTGGCGTATCAGTTCAGGCAGTTCAGTGGACAGGGGGGCCATGGTTGGATCTTCCAGTCAGTGTTTTACAGGCTGGCCATTGTAGCGGCACCCGGCAGTTACGGAAAATCCGGGTTGTGGGTGCGCCCGATCAAAAGGTGACGTTTTACGTCATGGTTGTCCGGAATGCGACTGGAGAGTGAGTGCCTGGCCGACCTTAAAGGCCGAAACCTTGCGGAACTGTGATCGGGTTCCACGGTTCACAATCTGTGACAAAAACTGACAGATCTTGACGGGGCAAGCGCTTATGATGACCCAATAACTGTAAATAGTTGTAAAACAAGGCTTGCAGCCATGGCGCAGGATCAGAAGGTAGTAAAACTCAGAGAAGTGCAGGGCACGGGTATCGGGCAGAAACTGCCTGCTCCGCTTGTTCGGCTGAGGGACGCATCTGCCCGGTCCCTGACGGGGATCCTGTCGGAATTCTTTGACAGTGCCGATGATGTGCTTTTTGGCATGGCGGATCGTGCCGGGTCCAATCAGGACCAGGTCGCCTATTTCGACGCCATGCGGGAGTTGCGTCTGCGACGCAAGACCATGTCGAACACCATGCTGGCCTGGGTCGCCCGGGCGTTCAATGAAATTGGCCAGTTTGACCCCGTTCCCCGCAGCCGTAGCCTGTCCGAAGTGGATCAGGATTCCCTGAGCCTGCTAGATGACACTGAGCTGGAAAAGCAGGTCGCCATTGATAGCCTGATGAACAAACTGTCCAGCCGCTACGCAGAGTCCCTGAGGTTGCTGGGCGCCCGAATTGCTCACGTTTCCGGTCAGCGGGAACTGGCTGAGCGCCAGATGCCCCTGAGCCCGGAAGTCATCTGCACCGGGCTGGGCCACGCCAGTGAAGATCTGGATATCGATATCCGTGCGCGGCTGGTGGTTATCAAGCTGTTCGACGGATTGTTGGTGGACCGGTTGGCGGCCCTGTACCAGGAAGCCAATCGCCTGCTGATTGAACAGGGCGTACTGCCGGACCTGAAGCATGTTCCGGCCAGCCCTGCTGCCGGTCAGGCTGTTACCAGCCGGCCGGTGCCACCGCCGGCCGCAGCGTCCACAGACGCCCCGGACAGCCTGCCTTCTGAAGGCGGGTCGGGGGTGACCTTCTCGGAACTGACCGAACTGCTGCACCGCAATGGATCCACCGGTTCTGCGTCCACACCCGCCGCTCTGCCCGAGCTCGCCACCGATGACCTGATGCAAAGGCTTGGCAGCCTGCAGAGTTCAGTGCTGGCCAGCGACCACGGTCAGACCCTGCCGCTGTCTGTCCTGCTGGGCCGTGCCCTGGCCCAGGGGCCGGATCAGCGGCTGCCGGTGAACCAGGTTGATGGCGATGTGATCAATCTGGTGGCGATGCTGTTTGAGTTTATTCTGGACGATCGCCAATTGCCGGCCCGGATGAAGCTTCTGATCGGTCGGCTGCAGATTCCCGTGCTCAAGGTGGCGCTCCTTGACCGTAGCTTTTTTAACCGGGGCGGACACCCGGCGCGGAAACTGCTGAATGAGCTGGCCATGGCGGGTATTGGCTGGGCCCCGCGGGGTGAAAACCAGCGTGACCCCTTGCGGGAGAAGGTCGAGTCCGTTGTTGAGCGTCTGTTGAATGATTTCACCGACAATGTTGAGCTGTTCGACGAGCTGCTGAAGGAATTCCAGCACTTCATGGACCTTGACCGTCGTCGTCGGGAGCTGGTTGAGCAGCGTCTGCGGGATGTGGAAGAAGGTCGCGCCCGGCACGAGGTGGCCCGGGACCGGGTTCAGGTCCTGTTGGACAGCCTGCTGGACGGCCGGGATCTGCCGGGCAGTGCAACAAGCCTGATCAATGAGCCCTGGCGCAAGTATCTGGAATGGGTCTGTCTGCGCAAGGGAGAGAGTTCCGACGACTGGCAGGCAGCCGCAGAGCTTACCGAGCGCCTGGCCTGGAGCCTGGACCCAGACCCGGTTGATGACAGTACCCGGGACCGTCTACTCAAGGCCATTCCCGGCATTACCGACGCCCTGAGAAGCGGACTTCATGAGATTTCCTGGGATCCGTTCGCCATTGACTCCGCACTCCGGGATCTGGAGCTGGCCCATGTGGACGTGCTGCAGGGCGTATCCCTTCGTCGCCAGTCGGAAAAACAGACGGAGGCGGTGCCCGCCAGCCTGACGGATGAGCTGGACATGCCCGTCATGGAAGCTGGGGATGCCATTGCGGAGCCGGAAGTTATAGCCGCGCCGATGCTTTCCGCGACCGTCGCTGAGCCAGCCGCCGTGGATGTCACGGCCAGCCCGGAGGTGGCAGCACAGCCGGTATCCCCGCAGCCTGTAACCGCTACCGCCGAACCTGTGGAGCCTGAACCCGCCGCTGTGAAGGCCGGCACTGAGGCGGAGATAGCGCAACCGGGTGAACACTGGCTGGAACAGGCCGCGGGCCTGAGGGTCGGTTGCTGGGTGGAAATGCCCCGGGACGGCGGTCGTCTACGGTGTAAGCTCGCCGCCATTATCCGCGCCACCGGCAAGTACATCTTTGTAAACCGCAACGGCACCAAAGTGGCGGAGTTCCAGCAGCCGGAACTGGCCATGGCGCTGTCCGACGGCCGGGTGATACTGCTGGATGACGGGCTGATCTTCGACCGGGCACTGGAATCGATTATTGATAACCTGAGGCATAACCGTCGGGATTGACGGCAATGGGGGTCACCCGGGCGGGAGCCTCTGGCGGCTCAGCATCCGTTATGGTTCAATCCCGGCGACATCCGCTGTGATTGAGAATGCCTGTGCCTGAACCCGTAAGTCCTGCCACTGCGTTTTTGCGAAGCTCCGGCCAGCTGCCGGACGCCCGCTGGTGTCCATCGCCGAACTTCGGCCCCCGCCCGGACGCGGAGGACATCTCCCTCCTAGTGATTCACAACATCAGCCTGCCGCCGGAACAGTTTGGCGGCCCATGGATCGAAGACTTCTTCTGCAACCGTCTCGACACCTCGGCTCACCCGTATTTTGAGGAGATAGGAGCGATGACAGTGTCATCCCACCTGCTGATCCGGCGGGATGGCGGAGTGCTGCAGTTTGTGCGCTTTCAGGATCGGGCCTGGCACGCCGGGCGCTCGGTTTTCGACGGCCGGGAAGAGTGCAATGACTTCTCCATCGGAATTGAGCTTGAGGGTGCCGATCACATTCCCTATACCGATACCCAGTACCAGCGGCTGGCGACCGTCACACGCCACCTGCAGGCAGCCTGGCCGGCGATTACGGAAGACCGGATCACCGGCCACAGCGATATTGCCCCGGGGCGGAAGACCGATCCTGGGCCGGCCTTTGACTGGGCGTATTACCGGGAGCTGTTGGCCAGCAGGTAAATACCTGCGGCCTGAGCGCTCATCAGAGGGCTGACCGGTGCTGTTCCCATAGCACTTCCTGACCACCGTTGCGACGGGCCAGCACCCTGGCGACCACAAACAGCAGGTCTGACAGGCGGTTCAGGTATTGGCGTGCGTAGGGGTTAACGGTCTCTTCCTGGGCCATGGCCACGACCACCCGCTCGGCCCGTCGGCAGACTGACCGGGCCAGATGACATTGTGCTGCCGCTGGCGTGCCCCCGGGCAGGATAAAGTTTTTCAGCGGCGGAAGATCGGCGTTCCACTGGTCCAGAATCTCTTCCAGCCAGTGAATATGCTTTTCTGCCACCATTTCACTGCCGGGTATGGCGAACTCGCCGCCCAGATCGAACAGGTGGTGCTGGATACGGGCCAGCGCCGCGGCGATGTCCGGCTCGTCCGTGAGTTGTTCGACCAGAACGCCGATGTGGCAGTTAACTTCATCCACGGTACCCATGGCTTCCACCCGGAGCGCGCTTTTGGCAACGCGGCTGCCGTCAGCCAGGCCCGTGGTGCCATCGTCGCCGGTGCGGGTGTAGATTTTTGAAAGTCGATTACCCATGGGAACTTGCTCCAGTTTTCTGATCAGTATGGGGCACCAGTTGCTTTACCCGCTCCGTGAGCATCTGGTTCACCGGGGCAGGCAGCCCCAGCGCCCGGGACCGGGTGACAACATGGCCGTTAATGTAATCGATTTCCGTCATGCGGCCGTTTCGCACATCACTGCGCATGGAGGACGTGTTCGTCGCCGTGGCTCGGGCTACCTGTTCAATATCCGCACGCAACTGCCGGGGCGTCTGATGGGGCAGGCCTTCTGCTGACATCAACGCGGCCAGTTCCTGACACAGGTCGTCAATATGATCCTGGAACAGGCGGGCGTTAAGAATGTCGCCATTGGGGCAGTCGAGAAGTGCCGTGAACGGATTAATACCGGCGTTAACCACCAGCTTGTGCCACAGGCGCGCAAGTATCCGGTCTTCCACCTGAATCG
>CAYMQO010000003.1:0-29449 GCA_964392405.1 uncultured Marinobacter sp. | reverse complement strand
AGCCCAGCAGGGCAAAGAACCAGAAGTAAAGGTTTGATAGTCGCCAGTAAATAGCCGTCTTCCTTGAGAATTAAGCTGTCTGGGAAAACCTTCCGGGGCCGCGGCCGGCCCCTTTAATCAACGCTGCCCGATGTTCGGTGTTACCACCTCGACGTCACCGTTCTGGGCCCGGTGACGCAGGTAATGATCCATCAGCACGATGGCCATCATGGCCTCTGCAATCGGCGTCGCGCGAATGCCCACGCAGGGATCGTGGCGTCCGGTCGTGATCACGTCAACCGGGTTGCCGTCCACGTCGATACTCCTGCCCGGCAGGCGCAGGCTGGAAGTAGGTTTCAGGGCAATCGACGCAGTTATGGGCTGACCGGAACTGATACCTCCAAGGACCCCACCGGCGTGATTGCTCAGAAAGCCTTCCGGCGTCAGTTCGTCCCGGTGCTCTGTCCCCTTCTGGGTGACGGCGTCAAAGCCGGCCCCGATCTCCACACCCTTGACCGCATTGATACTCATCAGCGCGTGGGCCAAATCTGCATCGAGCCGGTCAAAAACCGGTTCACCCAGGCCCGGCGGCACGCCTTCCGCCACTACATTGATCCGTGCGCCGATGGAGTTGCCCTCCTTGCGCAGGGCATCCATATAGGCTTCCAGCTCCGGAACCTTAGCGGCGTCCGGACAGAAGAAGGGGTTCTGGTGTACCTGATCCCAGTCCAGGGTTTCAGCCCGGATCGGTCCGAGCTGGGCGAGATAGCCCCGGATCCGGATGCCCAGACGCTGCTCCAGGAACTTCCGCGCTACCGCCCCGGCAGCGACCCGCATGGCGGTTTCCCGGGCCGAGGAACGGCCGCCGCCCCGGTAGTCCCGTACCCCATACTTGTGCATATAGGTGTAATCCGCGTGGGCCGGGCGGAATTGCTGCGCGATCTTCGAGTAGTCCTTTGAACGCTGGTCGGTATTCTCTATGAGCAGGCCAATGGGCGTACCGGTGGTACGGCCTTCAAAGACCCCCGACAGGATGCGGACCTCATCGGGCTCCCGCCGCTGGGTGGTATGCCTGGATGTGCCGGGCTTACGCCGGTCCAGATCCTTCTGAAGGTCCGCTTCGCTCAGTTCCAGACCGGGGGGACAACCGTCGATGATGCAGCCAAGGGCCGGCCCGTGACTCTCACCAAAGGAGGTGACGGTGAACAGTTTTCCAAAGCTATTTCCAGACATAATTCAGCAACTTGTAAATTAGTGTTCAGACTGCTTATTAGTACTTTGAAGCCCGCTGACCAGTTGTTCCCGGGTCAGCAGGAAGACTCCGTCCCCGCCATTGGCAAAGTCCAGCCAGGTGAACGGTAATTGGGGATAAGCCGCATCCAGCGCAGGCCAGCTGTTGCCCACCTCCACAATCAGCAACCCGCCGGGGGCCAGATGGTCCGCAGCCCGGGCGAGAATGCGATGAGCAATTGCCAGGCCGTCCGGACCCGCCTCCAGCCCCAGCCGCGGTTCATGATGATACTCCGGCGGCATGTCGGAAAGGTCTTCCGCGTCCACATAGGGAGGATTGCTGAGAATCACGTCGTAGACGCCATTTACCTGATCCAGCACATCCGAATGGACCGTGCGGACCCGATCCTCCAGTTCATGCAGCTGGATATTGGCCTGGGCCACCGCCAGGGCATCTTCGGAAATATCCGCAAGATCCACTTCCGCATCCGGGAACACCGTCGCAGCGGCGATACCGATACAGCCACTGCCGGTACACAGGTCGAGGATACGCTCGACGAACGCGTCCGCCAGCCAGGGTTCCAGCTCCGCCTCCAGCAGCTCGGCAATGGGCGAACGCGGCACCAGGACCCGCTCGTCTACCTGAAACGGCAGACCCATAAACCAGGCTTCGCCCAACAGGTAGGCCACCGGCCGACGCTCGTTGATGCGCCGGTCGATTCGCTCTGCGATCCGTTGCCGCTCGTCCCGGGTCAGGCGGGCATCGAGAAACAGCGTGTTGTTTTCCAGCGGCAGATGCAAGCTGCGCATGACCAGTAGCACGGTCTCGTCCCAGACGTTATCGGTACCGTGACCGAAATACAGCCCGGCCTCGCTGAAGCGGGAGGCGGCGTAGCGCAGGTAATCACGTACGGTAATCAGATCGTCGATGGGGCGGGTCACTGCCGGGTCCTTGTTTAATAGCCACTGGGTTCAGCCACTTGCGGCGGGCCATGGGTGTACCGGGCGGATTATACGCGGATTCCCACGGCCCGGCAGCCCCGGATCACCGGGTTACAGTGATAAGGGTCCGGAACTGCAGCGGTTCCTTTCAAAACGGTCCAGTGCCATATGCATACGCTCGCGCCCCAACTGGATCATCTCCGGTGCCTTGTGATAGTCGTAGGTGCGGCAGGCATTCTTTGGCACGTTAATGAGGAGGTCGGGGGGATACCCGGCAAGCTTGTACTGTACCAGGGCGCTCTGCATGGTTTCGATGGTCATGTTCATGATATCGAACTTGCCAATGCCCAGCTTTTCCCAGTTGATGGTGCCTGTTTCCGCCCAGGGGTCGTCCGGGGGTGGCGGGTGCTCGGCCTCCTGCTCCCGGGCTTCTTCTTCTACTTTCTCCTCAGGCGTGTCAGCTCCGTCGGATGAACCGGGTGCCCAGCGGCCGCCGAAGCTTTTCAGAGCTTCCCAATCGAACCAGCGGGACGTCATATCCCGGAAGCGCCCTACCCATTCCTCCAGGTCACTGTCGTGATCATCGATATCAAACGCCGAATCCGGCAGCCGTCGACCGGTGTCATCTTCACCGCTGAGGTTAACGGCAAACACCAGATCGGCATGGGCCGAGATGGTCGGCATGATCGGCAGGGGGTTCAGCAGCGCACCATCGACCAACACCCGCCCATTCATGACCACGGGCGTCATCAGCCCGGGAATCGAGATGGATGCGCGAATGGCCCGGTCAAGGGGACCTTCCTGAAACCAGATTTCCTTGTGTCCGAGCAGATCGGTTGCCACGGCGGTATAAGCGATGGGGAGCGTTTCAATTCGGGTGTCGCCGAGCATTTCGCTGACCACCGACAAGACTTTCTCGCCACGGATGGCACCCACTGAGTTGAGGGAGATGTCCAGAAGCCGCAGCACGTCAAACTGCCGCAACCCGGTCACCCAGTCCTTGTAGGCCTGCATTTTGCCAGCGGCGTAGATGCCGCCAATCAAAGCCCCCATCGAGCAGCCCGAAATGGCGATTATTTCATATCCGCGCTCGTTCAGTACCTCGATGGCCCCGATATGGGCGTAGCCCCGGGCACCACCGGAACCCAGGGTCAGCGCAACCCGCCGCCGCTCGGGTGGACCGCAGGGATGCTCATCCTGCTGACCGGCCTTGACGATGCCAGTCTGCTCGGGCTCTCCCACCTGCTCGATAAGAGACGTTACCGGGGTCTTAGCCATCCCCCTTTACCTCCCCCGGCGGCGCTATGACCAGCAGCTCAATCCGGTTCTCGGGGCGTTCGGGCGTGGTGAAGCGCACCATCGGTCCGACCGCACGAATAATGTGACGGGAGCTGGACAAGCCTGAACGCGCCAGCAGTCTCGACATGGTAATCGCTGCCCGCTCGGCCCGCTCAATGGCTGCTTCGAGGGTTTCGTCGGGCTCCAGTCCTGAGAAAGCGGCGATGACGACCTGGGAGTCCGGGTCAGCGGTCATGGTTTCAAGTATACGCCGGGCTTCGCCGTCCCAGTCCAGGCGAACGCTGACGCCGCCAGACCAGGGCACGATCAGCGGGCCCGCCAGCCGGCTGGGCTTACCGATGCCTCCCAGCACGGCGTCATCGGCCAGTTTGAGCTGTTCCAGCCAGACATATTCCCGCTGGTTGCCCCGGGTCACGGTATAGAGTACAACCAGCCAGCGCTGCCCTTCCCTCTCTTCGAACCCGGCGACCAGGTAGTCCTGGCGAGCATCGCGGCCGTAAAGCATGGCCTGACCAAACACCTGGTTCGCCCAGACATTACTGCGGCCGCACTCCCGTCCCGAACACTGGAAAAGGATGCTCGCGTTCCGGGTCTGTAACTGTTCCAGATACCAGCGCCAGGCGTCCTGGCGGGTAATGCCGGGTGCGATCTCGAGCAGACGGGCGCTACCCTCTACCGCCAGCCGCTGGGACCGCTCCGCCCTTAACTCAGGGCCCACCTCGCGGATCGGGCTGAGCATGACCTGATGGGACGCCGATGAAATGGCCCGTTCTTCCTCCAGTTCAGCCTGAGGAAAATCCATCAGCACCTGACCCTGGGCAAATGTGAAAGACGATAACAGCAAGGTAATCGCCGCCCCGAGCCGTCGGGCAACAATGGAAACACGGGAACAGCCTGTCGGCATATAACACCTCATCGCTCGCTCAGGAAGGACCGGATACCCTCATTGACGGCAGTGACGTCACCATCAAGATGGCAGTGATGACCGCCCTCCGCATCGATGCGTTTGACGTTGTTCAGTGCGTCAAAGCGCGGCTGCCAACGTTCCGGATTGGTCAGCAGCCCGTTCCGTGCGCCAATCAGCAGCGTCGGGGCTGCCACGGCCTTGACCAGTGCCATTACCTGGTCTTCGGTGAACATCATTACCGACGGGTGGCGCAACCTCGGGTCCGTCCGCCACCGGAGCCCGTCAGGCCCCTCGGTAAGGTTGCGGGATACCAGCATCATCGCAGTCTCTTCCGACAGCGCATTACGGCCCCTGGTACGGAGCCGCGCCGCTTCCTCAAGGTTAGCGTATGTATTGCCCGCGTTGGAGCCGGATAAGCGTTTCTGGATACTGCGACGCAACTGGCTGACCACCTCGTCGGCGGCCTTTGAGATGGGGCCGAGACTGTCGATCATGACCAGCCGCCCTATTTTCTCCGGAAACGCGCCTGCCACCAGCATGGCGACAATGCCTCCCAGGGAGTGGCCTACCAGGTCAACCGTCTCATAGTTGGCGAAATGGGTTTCCAGCAGCTCAACCACATCGGAGACGTAATCCACCAGCAGGTAGCTTTGCCCCTGCGGGCGGTGATCGGAATGGCCATGGCCGGCGTGGTCGACAGCCCATACGGGACCAAGGCCGGTCAGCTCGGGAGCCAGCCGGACATAGCTCAGGCTGTTATCCAGCCAGCCGTGCAGGAGAATAACCGGCCGCTCTCCCGTTGCATTCGGCGCAGCGGGCCAATGCAACCCCGCCAGTGTCAGGTGACGGAGCGGCCAGCGAACTTCGGAAAACAGACGGTCAGCTTCGGGCAAGGGGCCCGGAGACAGGGAAATAGTCATGAAAACGGATAACCTCCAGCAGATACAGCAACGCCTGTCCCGACGACAGCCACCTGGGCCCATCCGGCATTAACCAAGCCGGCCGGACCAGGGTCAGGCAGACTTTTACATGGTATGGGTGGGACGATCCGAGTTCAGGGAGCCGGCGAGATAGGCCTCGATTTTCGTTCTGGCAGTCTCGTCCTCACCATTGAACTGAACCCCGATACCCGCCGCCCGGTTTCCCTGTGCGCCCCGGGGGGTAATCCAGATCACCTTGCCGGCTACGGGGATTTTTTCGGGCTCATCCATCAGGTTCAGCAACAGGAAGACCTCATCGCCCAACCGGTATTCCTTCTGGGTGGGGATAAACAGTCCGCCCTGACGGATGTAAGGCATATAGGCAGCGTACAATACCGCTTTATCCTTGATGGTCAGGGTCAGAATACCGCTTCGCGCGCCAAAACCAGGACCCATGGTGTTCCTCCAGCTATTGTCATTCTTTGAGATTACCGGGCATGCGCTGCTGTGTCACACACCCAGGCGGTTTTTTACCGTATTTCCCGTACAGCGTGGGGTATTACGGGCGTACGGTCCGTCGTCTGGGCATCAGCCCACGCCACTGGATCAGCAGGCGATCGATCTCCAGCTCCGGATTAACGTTATTCACCAGTGCCCGCCGCGAATCCCGGATGGCATCCACCAGCTGGTGAGCACGCCAGGGCTGGTTTGCGGTTGCCAGGTATCCTACCACCTCGGCCATCCCAGGATCGCGGGCACAGCCGCCCGCTGTGACCCGGGCCAGATCATTGGCCCAGCCTTCCATCAGGTTCAGCGTCGTTTCATGGCCCAGGTCGCGAAACGCCCGGGCAGCCGCGGCGACCGTGAGCTGGCCTTTCATGAACTGCCGGAAGGCCTCCAGCGCTTCGTCACGCTGTGCCAGGAAGCCGCTGTCTAGCAGTTCCAGCGCCAGCCTTGGTGCACCGCCGGCAAGCACAAGCGCCAGGGACTGGCGATCTTCCGGAATGGGCTCTTCATCTGCCACTTCTCTACCTCCCAGCTCCGCCGCGAGCCAGGCAGACGCCTCAGGCGCGGATGGTGTGGCGAGAGGAAGCAGGCGACATCGGGAGCGGATGGTGGGCAACACCGGGCGACCGGTTTCCTGCAGCAGTAACAGGACAACATCGGCGGCAGGCTCTTCCAGGGTTTTCAGCAGTCCGTTGGCAGCGTTGATATTGAGCTGGTCGGCACGGTCGATAATCGCAACCTTGACGCCGGCCACCTGTGGCGATGCCACCGCAAACTGCGACAGGGCCCGCACCTGGTCGATACGGATCATGCGGGAATTTTCCGGCTGATAGACGCGGATATCCGGATGGGAGTTGCCTTCGATCAGCCGGCACTGCCGGCACTCGCCGCACCGGACCCGGGCACCACTGACGCGCTGATCACACACCAGCAAACCGGCGACCTGCTCTGCAAGGTGCCGCTTGCCGACGCCCCGGTCTCCGGTGATTAGCGTCGCATGGGGCAGCCGCCCCTGATCCAGGGACTGTCCAAAATGTTCCAGTGCCGGTTGCAGCCAGGGCATATCGTTCACAGCGGATTCCCGGTCATGGTTCTAACGGGGCAGATTCAGCACGATGCTGGCCTGCGGGCTTATGGGCAGACTTCCGGCGTTTTAATTCTCGCCGGATGCGAATCAGGCGACGGCGCATGATCCGCAGGGCCATGGCCCGGTGGCGTATGCCGGGCCGGGGTTTTGATCCGCTGCCATAGTAATGGTTGTTCAGGTCCCGGGCAAAGGCCCGGGCGGAAGAACCGGCCGCTGGTGCCTGTTGTTCAGTGAGGGCTGCCAGCTGCAACGGCGTCGCGCCGGCCGGAACGGGGATATTCCGTTGCCTTAATGATCGCTCCCAGCGGGCCACTAGCCGGTCCACCGGGTCACGCCGGCTGCTTCCAGCGGAACGAAAAGCCGCCAGTAGTGTTGCAATCAACAGGCCCAGCCCAATCACGCCCGCAGTCAGATAACCCAGCTCCTTCAGGCCGATGCCTCCGGGTAGGCGGCTCATCAGGTCAAGCTGCGATTGCCCCTGATAGCCCACCACCCAGCGCTGCCAGTTGTAATTGATACGATCCATCTGCAGGCTGGCCCAGCGCACCAGTGCCAGATCACCGTAGCGTTGCGGTGAAGCCCAGTTATCTTCCAGAAACGACCCTTCTTCAGCCACGGCATCCCGCAGGCCCGATTCGATCCTTTCCGGTGAAATGGCTGCCGTCGGATCCAGTCGTACCCAGCCCCGCCCCTCAAACCAGCCTTCAACCCAGGCGTGGGCGTCGTACTGGCGGACGATCAGGTAGGCACCATCAGCCCCGCTGTCACCGCCCTGATAGCCGGCTACGACCCGGGCAGGAATGTCCGCGGCCCGCAGCAGGAATGCCATGGCGCTGGCGTAATGGGCACAGAACCCACGCCGTGCCTCAAACAAAAGAGTATCCACCGGGTCTTGCGGCATTGCCGGCGGGCGCAGGGTGTAATGGAAGGGCTCATTCCGGAACCGCGCGAGAATTTCCTGGGCAAAAGCCAGATCAGAGCCGGTACCCTGGACCAGTTCCCGGGCCAGCTGGCGGCTGCGTTCGTTACCTTCGAGCGGTAATTGCAGATACCGGCGACGTTCTGCCGGGGTCAGCTCCTGGGCTGGCGGCGGCTCAGGCGTCAGCGCCAGGCGGTAACGCACGGAGGTATCCGCGGGCCGCTCAAGTCGGAACAGGCCGCCGGGCACTTCCATGATGTTCGCAGACAGCGCCCGGGAATTATCCAGGGCGTACACCCAACGCTGACCGGACGCGTCCATCAGCACGTCGTATTCGCCGGGGGCCAGAGCCTGACTGCCCGCATCCCGGTCAACCCGCCCAAGGCGGCGCCTGGGCTCCTGCTGCCACTGGCTCCAGGTGTTACCGTCAAACCGGTCCAGGATCAGGCCGCGCCAGTAACGGTCGCGGTGTGGCGGACTCTCCCCACCGAAGCTGACCCGGAAAGCCCGTTCGCTGCTCTGGGCAAGGCGGGAAATGTCCCCCGGGGTCATGGTATCGGACAGGCCGGTACGGGCCTGATCTGAAACCAGAGGAACATTCCACAGCGGCGCCATGCGAGGGAAAAAGACAAAGAGCGCGATCACCACCGGCAGGGTTTTGAGCAACATCATGCCCAGGCGGCGCAACCCACTGGTGGCCGTCTGCCGGCTGCCCACCGGAATATGAAGTAACTGCAACGCCACCAGAATCACGGCCACTCCGGACAGCGTGATCAACGACCAGCCGATATCCTGCCGGAACAGGAAGTTGACCGTGGCCAGATAGATAAGGATAAAAAAGACCACAAAGAAGTCACGGGGATGTGCCGTCTCCAGCCACTTGAGGCCCACGGCCAGCACAAAGAAGGATGCGGCGGTATCCACGCTGAAACGGCCCTGCACCGTAGCAATATAGACAGCGATCAGTGTGCCCATAACAGCCAGCCGGAGCCATCGTCCCGGCAGGCGGACCCGGCCAAGCTGCGCGAGCCATCGCCAGCCGGCAAGCGCCACACAGGCCACGACCAGCCATACCGGTAACCGGTCCCATTGGGGCAGCAACAGCAGCAGAAAACCGCAAAGCAGCCAGGTCAGCGCCCGGGTTGGCAATACAGACAGGGCAGTCATCAGTCGCCCTTTTCAGCAGGAGGTTGCCGGTGCCAGGAACCAAGCGCCTGCAAACACTGGCGGCGATGGTGGGGACCCAGGTCCGGCTCAATAGAAATCCCCGGCAGCCGGAGCCCCCACGGTTCTCCCGCCTGGTCGCGCTCAAGCACCAGCGCGGTCAGGTAGCTCAGCCGCAGCTCATGGTCCACCCCCGGGAACCCGTCAAAGTCCAGCCACTGGGGACTGCCCCGCTCCCCCTGCCAGTCAGCCACGGCCATTTCCTCATTGCGGGAATAGCGCTTCCAGTCGACCCTCGCACTGAGGTCACCGGCCCGCCAGGGGCGCAGTTCCACCTGATCCTGCCCCAGACCGACCGGCGCGGTTTCCGTATCGCCGGTATCCGCAACGCCCTCCAGAGGCTGAGGCGGCGGCACCGGTCGGGGATAGACCAGTGCCGCGGTCACTGGCCGCAGCCAGGACCAGGCCTTCAGCAACCCAAACGGAAAACGGGTTTCCAGCCGGACCCGGTCGGGGCGCAGGTAGCCTCGCGCCCGGCTGGGTATCTGCAGGGTACCCTCGGCCCGACCCTGGCCGAGTACCGATACCATTACTGATTGCCCGGCTTCATCGGTAAGCTCGATGGCGGTGGCGTCTCGCGGGGCCTGAAAGGCAAAGCGGAACGCTATCGGATCGCCGGCAAACCCTTCCCCTGCCTGTAAGAGGGTCAGCTCGAGGCCATTCAGATTGTTGTGGGTCTGATGCATGGCAGCCACAAACAACGCCCCCAGCAGGAACGTCAGCAGATAGATCAGACTGTTCTGGTAGTTAATGCCGGTCAGTAACATCACCACCAGCAGCAGTCCGAAAACCATACCCGCCGTTGTCGGCAGGATAAAAATGGAACGGCGATCAAACTGACGACGGTCATGGGCCGGTGTGCGCCGGTTGGCCCAGGCCCGCCAGCGTTTGCGGATGTATGATCGGATGGCGTACAGCAAGGAATTCACCATGGATAGCAACAGAGTCAGCCGGACCAGCGATACCGGCAGGTTACAGGCCGGAGATCGTTATAGGGTATCATGCACAGCCCATTTTTCTGTCAGGTTAGCGGATGTCGAATCACTACTCAGTGCCGACCTCAAAAATTGACGACCTGGTCACTGCCCTGTCGGGGCTGGAAGGTTTCATGTGCCTGGTCGATGCGGAAAACAGCCGCCGCCGATACAGCGCCCTGCCCGACCGCCACTGGCACCTGCCGGCGGATGGCCCTGGCTTTCAGCAATCCATGGAAGCTATCCACCAGGATCATACGCGGATCGCCGGAGCAGACCGGACCGGGTTCGTGGCCGGCAGCCTGTTTTACGATGCCGGATGTCATACGGTTCCGGGATTTCACAGTACCAAACCGATACCGGCCACGGTCGGCTGGGCCGGGCTCTATCTCTGGCGGCTCGACGTACCCGGTGGATCGGCTGGCGAGACGGCCGCTGGCCCTGGGGTTCTGACCTTCGACCCGGCCTGCCCGAAGGCCGTCCGCAAGCGCATTCTTGCCCTGCTGGATAAACGCCCGACCGGGGTTCCCAGGTCTTTCCGGATCACTCAGCCCTTCCAGGCAACCGTTACCCCAGCGGAGTACCGTGAAGGTGTCGCCCGTGTGCTGGAGTACATCCGCGCCGGTGACTGTTATCAGGCTAACCTTTCGCAACAGTTTACCGGCCGCTATTCCGGCGCACCCTGGCCGGCCTGGCTGGCTTTGATGCGGGCCATACCCGTACCCTACGGCGGTTATCTGGACACCGGCAACTGGCAGCTATTGAGTGTGTCGCCCGAACTGTTTGTTGAGATAAAAAACGGCAACGTGATCAGCAAGCCCATCAAGGGTACCCGCCCACGCAGTGATGACCCCCGGCAAGATCAGGCACTGATTCAGGACCTGATGGAGCATCCCAAGGACCGGGCGGAGAATCTGATGATCGTGGACCTGATCCGCAACGACCTCTCCCGCTTCTGCGAAGCCTTCTCGGTAAAAGTGCCCGGACTGTTCCAGGTAGAGAGCTACCGCAACGTGCATCAACTGGTGAGCACCGTCACTGGCCGCCTGAAGGTCGGTGTATCACCTCTGGACGCATTGATCAGCGCGTTTCCCGGGGGTTCCATCACCGGCGCGCCCAAGCGACGGGCCATGGAGATTATTGATGAACTGGAGCCACACCAGCGGGGGCCCTATTGCGGCAGCCTGTTCTGGTGGGACGCAGACGGCCATCTGACCAGCAACATCGCCATTCGCAGCCTGCAGACCTTTTCCGATGGCACTATCCGGGCCTGGGCGGGCTGTGGCATTGTGGCCGACTCGGATCCGGATGATGAGTATCAGGAGTCAATCAGCAAGATCCAGCGGCTGCTGGATACCCTTGAGAATCTGGATGCCGCCACTGACGACGCAGGCGGTTGAAGGGACATACCGCCCCGGTCAACCGCCTGAATCAGAGCCCGGTCAGTAACGTTCGCTAAGGGCCAGGAAGGTCTTCCGGAGTTCCTCAAAATCATGAACCGCCGGGAACTGGGGGAACTCCTCGATCACGTTCCGGGGCGCGTGGAACAGAATGCCGGCCTCGGCCTGGGCCAGCATGGTGGTGTCGTTGTAGGAGTCGCCAGCGGCAATAACCCGGTAGTTGAGCAGCTGGAACGCACGCACCGACTGGCGCTTGGGATCCCGCTGGCGCAGCAGGTAATTGGTGATGCGGCCATTGTCGTCGACTTCCAGCTTGTGGCACAGCAGGGTGGGATGACCCAGTTTTTTCATCAACGGCATGGCGAACTCATAGAAGGTGTCCGAGAGGATCACAACCTGGAAGCGCTCCCTCAGCCAGTCCAGGAACTCCCGCGCGCCGGGCAGCGGATCCAGCTCACCGATCACTTCCTGAATCGCCGGCAGACCATAACCGTGCTCGTCCAGAATCCGCAGACGCTGCTTCATCAGCACGTCATAGTCGGGGATGTCACGGGTGGTGGCCTTGAGTTCTTCAATACCGGTTTTCTCGGCAAACGCAATCCAGATCTCCGGAATCAAGACTCCCTCAAGGTCAAGGCATGCTAGTTCCACGATGGTCTCCTGTCAGTCGCCGACGGCCGGCAATGGGGTTGATGGCAAGGCGTGGCTGGCATCAGGTCCGATGCCAGAGCGCGGGGCTATGATAGAAAAAACCGGTGGTGAATGCACCGTCCAATGTCCACCTCCCGGTGAGACGCAACCGCCAGAATCCCCCGATCCCCGCCATTTGATATAACCTTATGATTGCAGATTACTTCATCAACCTTCATTCCGGTGATAGATTGAGCCATCCATAAGCCCCAAGAGGGAGCTTTTTCTTAAGAGCTCCGTCACCGACAAGAAGCTGATGATGAGTGAGATAGAGCAACTCCAGGCCGAGCTGGCCGGGCAAAGCCCCCGGGCCATTCTCAAGGCCGCCCTGAATCATTACGACGAGATCGCAATTTCCTTCAGCGGCGCCGAAGACGTGGCGCTGATCGAGATGGCCCACAAGCTGACCGACCGCCTGCGGGTCTTTTCCCTGGACACCGGGCGCCTGCATCCGGAAACCTATGAGTTTTTCGAGCGTGTCCGTAAGCACTACGGCATCGACATCGAATTCCAGTTTCCGGATGCGGAGGCGGTGCAATCGCTGGTTTCGAAAAAAGGGATGTTCAGTTTTTATGAAGATGGCCACGGTGAATGCTGCGGAATCCGTAAGGTTGAACCCCTGCGGCGCAAGCTGGGCACCCTGGACGCCTGGATTACCGGTCAACGGCGGGATCAGAGCCCCGGCACCCGTAATGAAGTGCCCGTGGTTCAGCGGGATGACGCGTTTCAGGGCCGCAATGGCCCGCTGATCAAGTTCAACCCGCTGGCCAACTGGACCTCAAAGGAAGTGTGGGATTATATCCGCATGACCGAAGCGCCCTATAACCGGCTGCACGAGCGCGGCTTTATCAGCATCGGCTGTGAGCCCTGCACCCGCCCCGTTCTGCCTGGTCAGCACGAACGGGAGGGCCGCTGGTGGTGGGAAGAAGCCACCCGGAAGGAGTGCGGCCTGCACGCCGGCAACCTGATCGCCAGCGACCTCGACAGGCACTGATGCACGGACGTTGAAGTATCGAGCTGGCGGTCAGTAGACCGGCAGCTCAACCTTCTCAAACAACTCCTCAATTTCCTGCCTGCGTCCTTGCCGGGACATCACCTCACCGACCATATCCCTGGTCAGGTGGGGCGCAAACCTCTCCATAAAGTCGTACATGTATCCCCGCAGGAAGGTGCCCTTGCGGAAGCCGAGCCGGGTAATACTCGGCCCGAACAGCTCACTGGCGTCCAGCGCTACCAGGTCAGAGTCGGCCTCGGGGTCGTAGGCCATGGACGCAATAATACCGACCCCAAGCCCCAGCCGGACGTAGGTCTTGATAACGTCAGCATCGGCCGCGGTAAAGACCACTTTTGGCTCCAGCCCTTCCGTCTTGAAGGCGTCATCAAGTTTCGACCTGCCGGTAAAGCCGAACACATAGGTTACCAGCGGATGGCTTGCCAGCTCCTTGAGGGTCAGCTTCGAAACCTGAGTCAGTGGATGGGAACGGGGGACAATCACGGCCCGGTTCCAGCGATAACAGGGCATCATGATCAGATCGTTGAACAGCTCCATGGCTTCCGTGGCGATGGCAAAGTCCACTGCGCCGTTAGCGGCCATTTCCGCAATCTGCATGGGCGTGCCCTGATGCATGTGCAGGGAGACGTCCGGGTAGGCCTCGATAAAGCCCTGGATAACCGGCGGCAGCGCGTAGCGGGCCTGGGTATGAGTGGTGGCAATACTGAGGTCGCCCTTGCGCTGATTGGAGAATTCCTGGGCAATCCGCTTGATGCCCTCGACCCTGCGCAGAATTTCCCCCGCCTCGCGAATGATGATTTCCCCGCCCGGCGTAATCCGGGTCAGATGCTTGCCACTACGGGCAAACACCTCAAGCCCCAGCTCGTCTTCCAGCAAGCGGATCTGTTTGGAGATCCCGGGCTGTGAGGTGAACAGGCTTTGGGCCGTTGCGGAAACATTGAGGTCGTGATGCGCCACTTCCCAGATATAACGCAGCTGCTGTAATTTCATTGACGTTTTTCGCTCCCTAAGCGGACCCGGGGATGTGTGGCACTGAGCGTTGCGACGAACTACGGCGCCATCACCCGGGAAATGACCACCGGCTATGCGTTCCGGTTATTGTCAGAGTTATATCAGAATACGCATAAAAAGCTTTGTTTTCATTCTTTTTAAGTATAGAGAGTGATAAGAATCCAGTTATGCAGTGTAGCCCATATTCCTGTCCGGCAACTGTTGCCGGCGCCACATAACCCTTACTGAATGATTCTGCGAAACGGCGGCAACGCATCCAGCAGTAGCTGGCCATAGCGGCGGTTCACAATCCTCCGGTCCAGAATGGAGACCCGGCCGGTGTCTGACTCTGTTCGCAGCAGCCGCCCGACGGCCTGCACCAGCTTGATGGAGGCATCAGGCACGGTGATTTCCATAAACGGATTACCCCCCCGGTTGGTAACCCATTCGGCCAGACTCGCCTCAATAGGGTCATCCGGTACTGAAAACGGAAGCCGGGTGATGACCACATGGTCCAGATAGCTCCCGGGCAGGTCGATCCCTTCTGCAAAGCTCGCTACCCCAAACAGCACGGAGGGTTTGCCGGCGTCAATGCGTTCGCAGTGGTGACGCAGAACCTCACCCTTGGCCATATCGTCCTGGGTGGTGATCAGGCCCGGGTGTTCCGGCGCCAGCCGGTCACGTACCGCGTTCATCTGTCGCCGCGATGTGAACAGCACCAGGGTGGCCTTACCGGTGGCCCAGAGTTGCGGTAGCCGTTGCACCAAAGCGTCGGTAAAGCCTTCCGTATCTGTAGGCAGGGCGTCCATCAGCGGCACCTCTACGGTCGCCATATCGCTGTAACGAAAGGCGCTGGGCACCACCAGATAGCGGCTGTCCACCGGCAACCCTGCCCGGGACTGCAAACGGTCAAAGCGGCCCAGCGCCGTCAGCGTAGCGCTGGTGAGCACGGCCCCATGGGCCCGGGACCACAGCCGGGAGTACAGCAGGTTATCCGCCAGCACCGGACTGCTGTACAGAGTGAGTTCTTCCGCATGATCCCAACGCTGACGCACGGCCCAGCGCGCCGGCGGGGGTGGCCGATGGGCTTTCCGGTCATCTGTTGCCGGCGGTGGCGCCTCACACCAGGCCTCCCATAATCTGGCCTGATCTTCCGCCCGGGAATGAAAACTGCCAAACACCGGATACCAGGCATCTGCGGTTTCCCGGTCCAGCTCATGATCCTTGCGCTCATCAAAGGCTTTCTGAAGCTCGTCGGCGATAGTCCCCAGCTGCCGTACCAGCGTCGCTGTGGCGGCGCGGGTTTCGGTGGCCAGCCCGAACAGGAGCTCGGGCAACTCCCCTTCCGGATAGCGCCATTGTGCTGAACGCCGCTCATCGGAGAACTCCCACGGAATATTCTCCAGCAGATGGTCCTGTACCCGGTTCAGGCAATCCTCAAGGTGACGGGACGCCTCCGACACCTTCTCAATCGTGCGCCCGGCCACCGTAGCAGGCCCCAGCCAGGGCTGGGCCTTGGCCAATGCCTGCGCCAACTGCTTCAGCCACTGCCGGGTGCTGTTCAGTGGCACTGAGGCGGCAAAATGGTTAAGTGCCTTGTCAGGCAGGTGATGGGCCTCGTCAAAAATATAGAGAGCGTTTTCCGGCTCCGGCAGGATGGCGCCACCGCCCAGGGCGAGGTCGGCCAGCACCAGGTCGTGGTTGGCAACCACCACGTCAGCGGTTTCCAGCCCCTTGCGAGCATCGAAGAACGCGCAATTTTCGAAGTAGGCGCAATGGCGGTTGGTGCACTGGCGGTGGTCCGTGGTGACCTGGCGCCAGATGTCATCGGGAATGGTTGCGGGCCAGTGATCCCGGTCGCCGTCCCAGTCCCGGGAGCCGTACTGGCCGAGCAGCTCCTCAAAAAATTCCCGGCTGCCCGGCTCCTGTTCCTTGCCTTCGTCCAGCAGGAACAGCGGCATGGTGTCGCTGTCGCCATGGCCTTCATCGTGCAGCCGGGCTTCCAGCCGGGACAGGCACAGATAGCGTCCCCGGCCCTTGGCCAGGGTCCACTCGAATTTCAGGCTGGTATGTTTTTCCAGGTCCGGGAGGTCCTTGCGGATAATCTGATCCTGCAGGGCCACGGTGGCGGTAGAAATCACCAACGTCTTACCCAATGCCCTGGCCACGGGAATGGCTGCGACCAGGTAGCCCAGGGTCTTGCCGGTACCGGTGCCCGCTTCCACTACGCAGGCGGCCGGTGCCGAGGTCCGCTTGCCATCGTCTTCGGTGATGTCGCCCATATAGCGGGCGATTTCGGCGATCATCAGACGCTGACCGTAACGGGCACGGATGCCCTTGCCGGCCAGGACGTCCCGGTAGGCTTGCTGGATTTCCGCTTTTACGTCGTCACTCAGGGGCATTAGCGGGGGGTGCTCCAGTCACGGACCACACCCACCCGGAAGCGCTGGCCGTCCATGCTGAGCTCTACCCCGTCTTCCGTAATCTGCTCAATACGTAAGGGGCCAAGCGTGTCACCCATACGAAGATAACGCCCATTGATCATGACGCTCCTGGCTCCAGGCTGAGAGGAATAAACGTGACTGTTGAATACCAGGTCCGGTATCAGGCGCTGAAACGCCATGGGCAGTTCCACCAGATGGGGTACCCGGCCCTCCCAGGGTGCCGGTGAGTAAACGGCCTGGGTCCCGTCGGGGCCGGTGGGCCGGATGGTGGGTACGATCACGGTAGGAGCTTCATCCAGCGTATCCAGCACCACCACACCAGCGTTTTCATCAAAGAGGTCATCACCGGTGGCTTCCACCAGTTCCACCGGCTCCTCGGGCACAGCGTCGGTGCGTGCAACCGGGCCGGAAGCAGCGGGCTGGCCCGCGTCCTGAATCAGGGTTGAACCTATGGTTGCATCCCCTTGCAACGACTCCGGACTCGTTGTGGCGACTCCAGTCTCTGCCGGGGCGGTGTCCCGTAACAGGCCGGTGCCCGGCCAGAACAGCACCACCAGGACCAGGGCATTGATCACCAGCGCAATGGCCAGCCAGCCAACCGCCGGGATACCCCGTCGGCGACGACGGTGAATCATGCGTACCTGCTGGCCCAGGTCCGGAACCCGGCCCTGATTACGCTCGGATTCCGACCTTTTCAGTGCCTCAAGAATATAAGACATGGCTCCGTCTTACCCCGCCCCATTCCCGGCTGCCTGGCCGGTCTCCGCCGGCATGGAGATGGCGCCGCTGCCCGGGTTAAGCCTCGGCACCCCGGTGTCCAGATCATTACTCATCTGGATCAGCGTCATCGCCCCGACCACACCGTCTGCTTCAAGCCCTTTCACTTTCTGATACCACCGCACCTGTTCATCGCGGATCATGCGGCTGACACGGTCGATTTCTTCGCTGTCCGCCGCGTGCAGTCCCACCAGCTGCATCATCCGTGCACTGAGCCAGACCCCTTCCCGGTTCCGGCTGGGCAACTCGGCAGGGTCGCCACCCCAGGCCATATAGGGCGGTAACTGCCAGAGCACCGAAAACTGGCCAAACCAGTAGTCCTGAAGGTCCCGGAAGGAAACCTCCAGCGTACCCTTGGCGGTAGCGATCGTGGCCTGGTCACCCTGCAACCTGAGCAGAGTGACATGCCCCCGCTCGCCGCCGGGCCCCCGCAGGTCAAGAACGGCGGGGCGATTGATGGTTTCCATGCTGCGCCGGCTGCCCTGCCGGTGGAGGCACCGCAGCCCGGCAGCATCTGCATAATCGCAGGCAAAAGGATAGGCGGTCCGGTCCCAGTCGTAACCCCAGAGTTCAAACAGGCTGCTGTAGGCTTCGGCAGCCGTCAGACTATGGTCGGCAATATTGAATACGGTCTCCGGCTGCGAATCCGTAGCAGCCTCCTGCTCCGGCTGACGGTCGATAACGCCAGCGACGACGGGCCCATCAGACTCCGGGGCGTTCGGACTGACCTGCTGCGCCGCTTCTGAAGGCGCTACAGTAATCACCTCTGCTGCCAGCGCCCGTTCAGGAACCCCGGTACCCTGGTGGCGGTCCAGGACGGCCCAGCCGGTTATCGCCAGCGCACCCACGACCGCAGCCGCGGTCAGCCAGCGTAATCCTGGCGGCACGGTGCCCTGGGCCGGGCCTGAGGCCAGGCCGCCGACTTCTTTCGCGGCCGCCCGGATATGCCGGGGCTCGATATGCTGAACCCCTTCACTATAGGCACCCAGCAGCGCACGGTCGCTGATCAGGTTAATCAGCCGGGGAATGCCCTGGCTCTTGCGGTACAGCAGGTTAATGGTAGCGCCACTGAACAGCTCCACCTTGACCCCCGCCACACTCAGCCGGTAGTGCAGGTAGGCAGGTAGTTCATCCTTTTCCAGTGCGTCCAGATGGTAGCGGGCGGTGACGCGCTGGTTCAGCTGGCGCAGGTCCGGCCGGTCGAGTATGTCTTTCAGCTCCGGCTGGCCCAGCAGCACAATCTGCAGCAGTTTCTTTTCGGCGGTCTCCAGATTGGTCAGCAGGCGCAGTTGCTCGAGCACTTCGGCGGACAGGTTCTGGGCCTCGTCGATCATCAGGACCTGATGCCGGCCACGGGCGTGTGCCTCAAGCAGGTGCTGGTTGATGCAGTCGATCAGGTGCTTGATGGTGGCGTTGTCACGATAGGACACGCCCAGCTCATCACAGAACGCCGCCAGCAGCTCACGGGCCGACAGCCTGGGGTTGAGAATCAGGGCGATATCGACGTGCTCGGGAACGTTCTCGATAAAGCAGCGGCTGATAGTGGTCTTACCAGTGCCTACTTCACCGGTAATCACTACAAAACCGCCCTGCCCCTGGACCCCATACATCAGGTGTGCCAGAGCTTCCTTGTGGCGTTCACTGAGGTACAGGTATCGGGGATCCGGCGCAATGGAAAACGGCGGTTCCCGAAACCCGAAGAAGTCGTAGTACATGAAGTTCCAGTCAGCTGACAGCCGAAGTTAACGGGTCCGGTATTTCCTGTATATGCCCGGCCCGCACGATCGCGTTAGTCATGATACAGCCGGCAGTCGCTGACTGTCACCATGACACCTCGACCGGTTCACTTTCTGAGGCCTGAAGCCGGCCGTTCAGAAGTCTTCCATCAGCCAGTCTTCATCGCCGCTGGTGAACGGATCCGAAACCACCTGACCATCGTTGATCAGGAACTCCCGCCGTTGCAGGTAGGCATTACGCACGAAAACGTAGGCATCACCGGAAATAAACCGCTCGGCTTCAAGCAGGTCTGCCCGGGTATCCACCACGTTCAGAGCCAGTGCGTAGTAGCGGTCCGGACTTTCGATGTAGTCCCAGGCACTGGGGAGAGCCCAGCCGTCGGTAGCGCGTCCCGTAGCATCCCGGGGCGATGAAGGTCCAAGAAATGGGAGTACGAGGTACGGGCCGGACCCGACGCCCCAGTACCCCAGGGTCTGACCAAAGTCTTCGGGGCGCTCGGGCAGGTCGAACGCGGTGGCCACGTCAAAGAGCCCGCCAAGCCCAAACACGGTGTTGTAGGTGAACCGCCCGGCGGCGACAATCGCATGCTCGCCCTTGAGCTGTAACACGCTGTTGACGAAGTTGCGGACTTCAGAAAGGTTATCGAAGAAGTTCGACACCGCACGATCGGCAAAGTCCGGCATCACGAACTGATAACCCCGGGCCACCGGCCGCAGTACCCAGTCGTCCACCGTCTGGTTGAAGGCAAACACCTGGCGGTTCCAGGATTCCCAGGGATCCCGGGGGTCCCGGGCGCTGGTATTGCGAGTCTCAGCCTGAACTGACTGCTCCGCCTGGGCAGAATCCCGGGCGGCCGGCTCCGGCGATGATGCGCAGCCGGCCAGCAGCAGCCCGATAAGCAGCGATAAGAGAGGTTTAGTCATAGGTCAATGGCTCGTTCCGCCTGGCGGTGGTTTTCCGGCGATTGCCTTCCTTACGGGTCAGCGCTTGCGCACCACGACGCTGCCGATGGAGTAGCCAGCGCCAAAGGAACAGATCACACCCAGGTCACCCGCCTTCAGGTCGTCCTGGTGCTGATGGAAGGCGATGATGGAACCCGCGGAGCTGGTATTGGCGTATTCATCGAGAATCACCGGTGCTTCATCAATGGTGGCTTCCCGCCCCAGCACCCGCTTCGAGATAAGCTGGTTCATGTTCAGGTTAGCCTGGTGCAACCACATACGACGCAGATCGGTTGCCTTCAGGTCGAGGCTGCCAAGATGGTCGACGATCAGCTCCGCCACCATGGGTGAGACCTCTTTGAACACCTTACGGCCCTGCTGGACAAACAGTTTGTCCGGCTGGCCAATACCGCTTTCGTCGCCCCGGTTCAGAAAACCGAAGTTGTTGCGGATATTGTTCGAGAAACGGGTTTTAAGGCGCGTGCTCAGAATCTCAAACCCCTGCCCGGGCGCCACCTGATCATCCCGCTCCACCAGCACCGCAGTACAGGCGTCCCCGAAAATAAAATGGCTGTCGCGGTCACGGAAGTTCAGGTGCCCGGAGCAGATCTCCGGGCTAATCACCAGGATTGCCCGGGCCGTGCCGTTCTCAACCGCATTGGCCGCAGCCTGGATCCCGAAGGTGGCCGAGCTGCAAGCTACGTTCATGTCATAGGCAAAACCATCAGTTTCCAGTGCCTGCTGGACTTCAATGGACACCGCCGGATAAGGCCGCTGCAGGTTGGAACAGGCTACGATAACACCATCCACATCCGCCGCTGTGCGTCCCGCCTTTTTCAGGGCTTCCCGGGCCGCGATCACCGACATTTCGCACTGGATAGAAGGTTCGTCGTTGCTCCGCTCCGGCAGTCGGGGGCACATGCGTTCCGGGTCCAGGATGCCATCCTTATCCATGACGTGGCGGCTCTTGATGCCCGACGCCTTCTCGATAAAGTCCACCGCTGACGGCTGCAAGGGCTCCAGTTCGCCCCTGGCGATGGCGTCCGCGTTGCGCTCGTTGTAGTTGTCAACGTACTGATTGAAAGAGGCCACCAGTTCTTCATTGCTGATGGAGGCCGGCGGTGTATACAAACCGGTACCGGTGATAATGGCGGTGATGCTCACTGGGAACCCCGACTGATCTGGATATTTTTAGTGGACAGCTATCCTGCAGTTTACGGACGCTATAACGCTCCCTGTCCGGTAATTGGCGGATACTACCATAAACCGGCCATGGCGGTCCCTATCGGGGCACGGTAAAAACGGTAAGGATCCGGCAAGCTCTACGACAGGCAGCCCACCTACTGGCGCACCTTCTCCCATTGCCGGTCCAGGCGCTTGACTGAAACCGGCATGGCCGTGCCCAGTTGCTGGGCAAACCAGGAAACCCGAAACTCCTCGAGCATCCACCGGTAGAGTGTCAGCTCCGGGTCGCCAATACCCTGCCGGCGCTGCTGCTCCAGCTTCTGCTGATAACGACGCCAGAGGGGGTCGATAAGGTGCAGGAACTCCCGCTCACGGCCCATTTCCCGGGGCATTTTTTCCAGCCGGATGTCCGCGGCTTCGAAATATCTGGGCAGGCACGCCTGCCATTGCGGTGGCGTCGCCACCAGAAAACCCGGATAGACCAGCTGCTCCATCTGGAACTTCAGGTCTGCCATGCTGTTGGCCAGCGCCAGGTTAATCTTGCCCTTGAGCTGCTTCATCACCTGGTGGTAGCCGGTTACTACCTGATGAAGCTGATCGTCTGCCTGCTCCAGCGCGGGAATGAAGGCGCTTCGTTTACTGTTATAGATATGGTCAAACGCTTCAGCACTGCGGGGCAAGGATCCAGTGGAGGTGACGGGTTCGCCAAGAAAGTGATTGGCGACCGTCGAGAGCAGCAGGTCATCCAGCAGTACCCGGGCCTGGCCCACCGGGGCGAACATCAGCGCGGACTGCCTGAACCGCGGCAAGCGGCTGTCAATGCGGTCCAGGATCCTGTCCATGCGATTGAGTAGCAGCCGTGCCACCGCCCGGCGATGGTTCTCCGCAGCCGTCAGCGGATCAAGATAGCGGGTCTCCCGCACCTCGCCACCCAGGTCTTCGAGCGCCGGGTAGACCGTAACCCGCATGCCCGACCGATCGGTATGGACCGACTCCTGCAAGGCGCCAAACTGCCAGTCTGATGCCTGGGTTCGCCGGGCCTGACCTTCAGCCTGCTCAACCCGGCTGAGGGCTTCTTCGGCCTGTTTTTCCAGCTTCTTCTGGATAGCGTCCGGGTCCCGGCCACGGGCCAGCACCTGGCCATCTTCACCCATCACCTGCAGGTTCATGCGCAGATGCCGGGGCAGTTCCTCGGTTGGCCAGTCTTCAGGCGCGATCCGGACACCCGTCATGCGACGCAGTTGATCCGCCAGTACGTCGGTCAATGGCTCATTCGACGGGGACATGTTTTTCAGCGCCGCATCCACAAAATCCGGCACTGGCACGAAGTTCCGGCGGATTGACTTGGGCAGCCCTTTAATCAGGGCAATGCACTTTTCACGCACCAGGCCAGGCACCAGCCAGTCGAGCCGGGGACCCGGCAGCTGCCGCAGGGCCATCACCGGCACCTGAACGGTCACGCCGTCGTCTTCACCCGTTGGCTCGAACTCGTAGCTGAGGGGGTATCTGGCCCCCTCCCACTCCAGTTCATCCGGGTACTGCTCCAGCTCCTGATAGTCCAGATCCCGCTGCAGGATGTCTTTTTCGGTCAGCTCGAGCGCCTTGAGCTCCTGGACCGAGAGAGACTTCCACCAGCTCTCAAAGTGCCGGCCGCTGACCACCTCCTGGGGCAGCCTCTCGTCGTAGAACGCCACCAGATGTTCATCGTCAACCAGCAGGTCCCGGCGACGGGTCTTTTTCTCCAGGTTTTCGACGGTATCCAGCAGTTCATGGTTGCGAGCAATGAACGGTGCCTTGCTGTGATAATCCCCTTCTACCAGGGCCCGGCGGATAAACAGGTCCCGGGCTGCGGCGGGGTCAATGCTGGCGTAGGGAACGCGACGCCGGGCAATCACATCCAGCCCGTACAGACTGACCCGCTCGAAGGCCATCACCTGGGCGCGCTTGCGCTCCCAGTGCGGCTCCGAGTAGTGGCGTTTCACTACGTGTTCCGCCAGTGGCTCCACCCAGGCCGGGTCTATTTTCGCCACCATACGGGCAAAGACGCGGCTGGTTTCGACAATCTCTGCCGCCACAATCCAGGCGGGAGCGGTTTTCGCCACCTTGGAACCGGGGAACAGGAACACCTTGCGGTTTCGGGTGGCCAGATACTCCTTCTTCTCCAGCTTGAGCGCGATTTGCCCCAACAGCCCGGCCAGCACCGCCTTGTGGACGGCATCGTAGTTAGCTGGATCGTGGTTCATGGCGAACTTCTGTTCCCGGCACAACAGGGTCAACTGGCGATGAATGTCCCGCCACTCCCTCATTCGCATATAGGACAGGAACTGCTTTTTGCAGTATTTACTGAGCTGGTTGCCCGACAGCTCCTGCCGCTGCTCCTCAAAATCCTTCCAGAGATTCAGCAGGGTGACAAAATCCGAGTCCTTGTCGTTCCACTGGCTGTGGGCCTGATCCGCCGCCTGCTGCTTATCCTGGGGGCGCTCACGTGGGTCCTGCACACTCAGGCCGGCAATAATAATCAGCAACTCTGCCAGGCTGCCCAGCTCGCTGGCCGCCACCAGCATCCGCGCCAGCCGGGGGTCCAGCGGCAACCGGGCCATGGCGCGTCCAAGACCGGTGATCCTGCGCTTGCCGGTAACCGCGCCCAGTTCTTCCAGTAGCTTATAGCCGTCATTGATCTGGCGGGTGTCCGGCGCCTCCAGAAACGGAAACTGTCGGATCTCCCCCAGCCCCAGCGTGACCATCTGCAGAATGACCGAGGCCAGGTTGGTTCGCAGGATCTCGGGGTCTGTAAACTCATCCCGGCTGAGGAAATCCTGTTCATCGTACAGGCGGAAACAGATACCCGGGGCGACCCGGCCGCAGCGGCCCGCGCGCTGGTTGGCGCTGGCCTGGGATATGGCCTCTACCGGAAGCCGCTGAATTTTTGAGCGCACCGAATAGCGGCTGATTCTGGCTACGCCGGTATCGATAACATAGCGAATACCGGGCACGGTGAGCGAGGTTTCCGCAACGTTGGTGGCCAGCACGATGCGTCGGCCCCGATGGGGCTGGAAAATGCGGTTCTGCTCCCGGGTGCTGAGCCGGGAATACAACGGCAGCACTTCCGTATGTCTCAGGTCCGCGTAGCGCAGTTGCTTGCTCAGGGAGCGGATCTCACCCTCCCCCGGGAGAAAGACGAGGATGTCCCCGGGAGGCTTTTTTTCCTGGCGCTCATGGTCCTCAATCTCCGCTAATGCGGAAACCACCGCCTCGCCCCAGCCCAGGTCCCGCTCATCGGCGTCGCCGGCCAGGGGCCGGTAACGAACTTCTACCGGGTAAGTCCGGCCGGATACTTCGATGACAGGTGCCTGATCGAAGTACTCGGAAAACCGCTCAAGTTCGATGGTGGCCGAGGTAATAATCACTTTCAGGTCGGGCCGCCGGGGCAGCAGTTGCTTCAGGTAGCCCAGCAGGAAATCGATATTGAGGCTCCGCTCGTGGGCCTCATCAATAATCAGCGTGTCGTAGGCATCCAGGAAGCGGTCGTGCTGAATCTCCGCCAGCAGAATGCCGTCGGTCATCACCTTGAGACGGGTGTTCTCATCACTGGTGTCGGTAAAGCGGATCTGGTACGCCACCTGATTGCCCTGCTCCGCCCCCATCTCGTCGGCAATCCGGGCCGCCACCGTTCGGGCCGCAATGCGTCGCGGCTGGGTATGGCCCACCAGCCCCCGGGTACCGCGCCCGGCGTTCAGGCAGATCTTGGGCAGTTGGGTGGTCTTGCCGGAACCGGTCTCACCGGCAACGATAACCACCTGATGGGCTTCCAGCGCCCGGGCGATGTCATCCACCCGCTCCGACACCGGCAGCTCACTGGCGTAATCGATGGGTTTATGGACGCTCCGGCGTTTCTCTACCCGGGAGAGGCCTTCGGTCAGCCACCGGTTTATCCGGGCCAGCTGATCCGCGTCAGGCTGGTTACGGGTTTTGGCCAGCAGCCGCAGGATGCGGGCGGTCTCCCGCTGGTTACAGTCGCCCAGACGTCGCCGCACCTCGTCGACTGTCAGCAGGGTGGTTTCTACAGGGCTATCGTCGCCGGCGGGGGTCTTGCTCATGAATCTTCCGGTTGGGAATAGAGCCGGACATTGTAACGGATGCCGGCGTACAAACGAAAAACCCCGCCGAAGCGGGGTTGTCAGAGCTACAAGCGGCCGTCAGGCGCTCTTGCTCGTTTCCTCATCGCGAAGTTCGCGGCGCAGGATCTTGCCCACGTTGGTCTTGGGCAGTTCATCGCGGAACTCGAAGGTCTTCGGCACCTTATAGGCGGTCAGGCGCTCGCGGCAGAATTCGCGCAGTTCATCTTCCTTCAGGCTCGGATCGGAAGCGACCAGGAACACCTTGACGACCTCACCGCTCTTGTCGTCCGGAATGCCAACGGCGGCGCATTCAAGAACCTTCGGATGGCTGCTGACCACGTCCTCGACCTCGTTCGGGTATACGTTAAACCCGGAGACGATGATCATGTCCTTCTTGCGGTCCACAATGCGGATGTAGCCGTCTTCCTGGATGACCGCCATATCACCGGTGCGCAGGTAGCCATCGTCGGTGAACGACTTGCGGGTTTCTTCCGGGCGCTGCCAGTAGCCACGCATCACCTGCGGCCCCTTGACGCACAGCTCACCGGGCTCACCCAAAGGCACGGCATTGCCTTCGTCGTCCACGGTCTTGCAGATGGTGTTGCAGATGGGCAGCCCGATGGTGCCCAGCTGAATGGCGCTTGGCGGGTTGAAGGTGACCACTGGTGAGGTTTCGGTCATGCCGTAGCCTTCGGCAATCTCGACGCCGGTCACTTCCTGCCAGCGCTTGGCAGTCGTGCTGGTCAGTGCCATGCCACCGGAAGAGGTCATCTTCATCTGGCTGAAGTCCAGCTTGCGGAAGTCCTCGTTCGCCATCAGGCCGTTGAACAGCGTGTTCAGACCCACGAAGGACGTGAACTTGTGATTCTTCATTTCCTTCACAAAGCCCGGGATGTCGCGGGGGTTGGGAATCAGCACGTTGTGGGCACCGGCTTCCAGCATGATGCCGCAGTTCAGGGTGAACGAGTAAATATGGTACAGCGGCAGAGGTGCAATCATCACCTCCTTGCCTTCTTCGATCTTGTCTTCCAGCAGCGGACGGGTCTGCAGCAGGTTGGCGACCAGGTTACCGTGGGTCAGCATGGCGCCCTTGGCAACGCCGGTGGTTCCGCCGGTGTATTGCAGAACCGCCAGATCGTCCTGGGTCGGCTTGGCTTCGTCCAGCTTTTCCTTGGCACCGGCTGCCAGTACCGCAGGCAGTTTATGGGCCTGGGGCAGATTGAACGGCGGTACCATTTTCTTGAGGTACTTGACCGCGGCGTTCATCAGCGTGCGCTTGAGGGGTGAGTGCATATCCGCCAGCTCGGTCACGATGACGTGCTCGATACTGGTGTGGGGCAAGACCTTTTCCGCGTTGGCGGCCATGTTGGCCAGCACGACCAGGGCCTTGGCGCCGGAGTCATTGAACTGGTGTTCCATCTCACGGGTGGTGTACAGCGGGTTGGTATTCACCACCACCAGACCGGCGCGCATGGCACCGTAGACAACCACCGGGTACTGGGTAACGTTCGGCATCTGCACGGCGATACGGTCGCCGGGCTTGAGGTTGGTCTTGTTCTGCAACCAGGCCGCAAAGTTGCGGGCCTGAACGTCCAGTTCACCGTAGGTCAGCGTCACGCCCAAAGCACTGAACGCGGGACGGTCAGCGTACTTTTTTACCGCCTGGTTGAACACGTCAACCATGCTCTGGTATTTGCTGAGATCAATCTCACGGGGTACGCCGGGTGGATACTTGTCCTGATAGAACTGTTCAAAGTCCATCGCACCATCTCCTGTAGCTACTTATGATTATAATCGCAGCCGTTGCCCCTGCGGATTCTGTGCCGCGGTGAGCGCCGTACTGCTGCAGTGTCGGGATACCATCCAGCCAGTTTTTCTGACGGAACCATGGCCGGTAAAAACACAAGCTCCGGTGAAAATACAAGCAGACAAAAGTATCAGCCTCAAAGACGGGGAGAATATCAGCTTTGCCCTGCTTGAGGTAGAGTCCGCCTGACTCGGAGCCCTTTCGGACCCTGCACTGTGATGGCTTTCGCGTTAACGCGTCGAAATACTTTACAGGTAGTAGAATAGACGGAAGCGAGCTACTGACGAACCGCCGGTAACATATTGAAAGGTAAGATATGAAGTCTGGCTGGCAATAATTCTGCTTGAGGGAGGCGGACGGGGCGCTTACTGGAGGCGCCTACGTTAAATGCCGAGCTTGGCCGGTACACACTCAACCGTGTATCGGCATTTTTTTACTCACAGGCTGTTTCAGGCCGTAACATGCAGGTCCAAGGAGCCGGTACCACGGGATCCGGCGCCTTGGAAGCCGGATCAGGCGCCCAGCTTGGCTTCGCAGTTGGCACCAATCAACTTGGTGGCTGCATCCAGATCCAGAGCCTTGTCGGCAAAGATCTGTGCGACAGACTCTTTCAGAACGCTGGCAGAAGCTTCGCTGCTGGCGTCCTCTTCAATGGCCGAGTAAACCTCTTCGATAGCGGTATCGTTATCACGGGCTTCCAGGAGATCGGGCGCGGCGGCTTTCTGGGCCTCACACACCGGGTTTGCCTGAGCCATGGAGCTGAGCCCCATTCCCGCAAAGATGACGCTGGCAAGCAACAGTTTCTTGTTCATTACACAGGTTCCTTCCTGACAGTGAGTTAAGTGGGTGCCCCGGAATACTGCGCAGGGATCCGTCCCGCAAACCAGGGCATAACCGTGCCGCCCGCCGGCCAGCGCTTCGCTGCCCGGCCCGGCGACCTGACGAATTGAATCACAGCGAGACGTTCAATGAAAATGTCTTATTTGGTGCCAGATACAAGACAGCCCGGGTGCTCGCCCGGGCTGTATTTGAGGTGCCTTTCAGGGCACCAGTTTGTGAGCGACGTCAACTATCAGCATCACTTGCTAAGGTGACGCATGGCGGATTCCAGGCCTTCAATGGTCAGCGGATACATATGATCACCAACCAACTGCCTTGTAATGCCCAGTGAGCCTCCCCTGCCCCAGTAGCTCTCGGGCAGAGGATTCAGCCAGACCACCTTGCGGAAATGGTCGGTCACTCGCTGGAACCAGGTGGCACCGGCCTCTTCGTTCCAGTGTTCAATGGAACCGCCCGGATGCGTGATCTCATAAGGCGCCATGGTAGCGTCGCCGATGAAGATCACCTTATAGTCAGGGCTGTACTTGTGCAGGATGTCCCACACTGGCGTGGTTTCATGCAGGCGCCGAACGTTTTTGGTCCATACCGCCTCGTAGATGAAGTTATGGAAGTAAAAGTACTCCATATGCTTGAACTCCATCCGCGCTGCCGAGAACAGCTCTTCACAGACCCGCACATGGGGATCCATGGAGCCGCCGACGTCGAAGAACAGCAGCACTTTCACCGCGTTATGACGCTCTGGCACCATCTTCAGATCGAGATAGCCCGCGTTGCGGGCAGTGGACCGGATGGTATCGTCCAGATCGAGCTGGTCCGCGGCCCCCTGGCGGGCAAATTTCCGTAGCCGACGCAGCGCGACCTTGATATTGCGGATACCCAGAGTGATGGAGTCATCCAGATCCCGGAATTCGCGCTTGTCCCAGACCTTGATGGCGCGGCCATGGCGCCCTTCCTTCTGACCAATGCGGAAGCCTTCGGGATTATACCCATTGGCGCCAAACGGCGACGTACCGCCGGTACCGATCCATTTATTGCCCCCCTGGTGTCGCTCCTTCTGCTCTTCCATGCGCTTCTTGAAGGTTTCGATCAGCTCTTCAAGTCCGCCAAGGGACTCGATCTGGGCTTTCTCTTCATCAGTCAGGTGCTTCTCGAACTCCTTCCTGAGCCAGTCGTCCGGGATCAGTGCTTCCATCAGGTCATCCAGGCTTTCGATGCCCTTGAAATAGGTGCTGAAGGCCCGGTCAAATTTGTCAAAGTGACGCTCGTCCTTCACCAGGCACAGACGTGCCAGGTAGTAAAACTCCTCCATGTCGCCGAAGGCCACCCGCTTCTGCAGGGCCTCCAGCAAATCCAGGAATTCCCGCAGGCTGGCCGGAACCTTGGCCGCGCGAACTTCCATAAAGAAATCAATCAGCATGGCGTCCTCCCAAAAGAGGCCGATGTGTCATTGGTTCGCCGGGTTCGATCTCCCGTACGCCTCACTTCTTGCGACGCGCCATGAATGCCAGCTTCTGCAGCAG
>CAYMQO010000002.1:0-30303 GCA_964392405.1 uncultured Marinobacter sp. | reverse complement strand
CGAGGCGCATTCCCTTCCGGATGCGCCTTTTTACGTTCAGTCAGTGTACAAGCGGTCGCCATTCGGTGTCTGGCCAGGCACGGGCTGTTTCCAGAGCAACTTCAAACGAGGCCTGACGCTGAGCCAGGTGCCACAGGGACGGCACCAGGGACGAGCGATCCGGGAGGAACATGCTTCAAGATATTCGGGATAATGCCCAAGGTACCATCGCCAAGATCATCATCGCCGTTCTGATCGTTTCCTTGTCAATCTGGGGTATGGACGCCATTGTCGGCGGCTTCCGGGGCGAGGCGGAAGTGGCCACCGTCAACGGTGAGGATATTACCGAGCGGGAATATCTGCGTACCGTGCAGATCGCCAGCCAGCAGCAACTCAGCCAGATGGATAACCCGGATCCGACACTGCTGGATGAAGACCAGATTCGCCGTGAAGTGCTCGAACACATGATTCAGGCCGAGGTTCTGGCGCAGGATGCGGCCAGTCAGGGTCTGGAACTGACGGACGAGGGCGTCGACCAGCTGATCGTCAGCCTGCCCCAGTTCCAGGTGAATGGTCAGTTCAACCAGCAGGTGTTCACCTCCCAGGTGCGCAACCTGGGGATGGGCGTCGGTGAGTACCGGCAACTGTTAAAACGCGAGTACATTGGTAACCAGATCCGTACAGCAGTCATTCGCAGTGGCGTTGCCCCTGCTGAGGCTGCCCGTCAGCTGCTGGCCCTGGAAGCCCAGACCCGGGATTTCAGAACGCTGACGCTGGAGGCTGCGTCTGTTGCTGATCAGCTGGAGATTACCGACGCTGACGTCGAGCAATGGTATAACGACAACCAGCAGTTGTTCACCCGCCCCGAGTCGGTAGACGTGTCTTGGATCGAGCTGTCCCTGGACAAGGTAGCCGCGGGTATTGAGGTTCCTGAAGAGGCGGTTCGCGAACGATACGATGCACTCGTTGCCGAACAGCACCAGGGAGAATGGCGTACGGCTCACATCCTGATCGAGGACGGGGAAGGCGCCGACCAGCGTATTGAAACGGTTCGTCAGCGGCTGGAAGAGGGTGCGGATTTCGCTGACCTTGCCCGGGAATTTTCCGATGACCCGCTGTCGGCGGATCAGGGTGGTGACCTCGGCTATTTACGGGAAGGCGCCCTGGGTGGAGCCTACGACGAGGCCATGCTGGCGCTGGAAGAAGGCGAAGTCTCCGAGCCTGTGGAAACCGAATACGGCACGCATTTTATCAAACTGTTGGGCACCCGCACTGCCGAGCCGCCGGCCTTTGAGACGATGGCCGACGAAATCCGCCAGGAACTGGCGCGGGCACGCGCCGGGGATGAGTTTGCCCGTCAGCGCACCGAGCTGGCCGACAGGGCATTCTCATCAGAATCACTGGAAGAGCCCGCCGATCAGTTTGGCCTTGAAATCAGCCAGAGGGACGGTGTAACCCGCGACAGCAATCAGGCACCGTTTGACCATGCCGGCCTGGTTCGCCAGCTGTTTTCAAAGGATGTAATGGAAGATGGCTTCAACACCGAGCTGATCGAGGTGAACGCCAACACAGCTGTCGTTGCCCGGGTACGGGCCCACCATCCGCAGGCGCCCCAGCCCCTGGAAGAGGTCGCTTCCCAGGTGCGTGACCGCCTTGAGCGGGAGCAGACGCTGGCCTTACTTCAGGAACAGGCGGACGAGATTCTGCAGAAGCTCCGCGACGGCGACATGACCCCGCAGGGAGATGACTGGACGGTTCACAACGGCGTGGTACGTAGTGAGGCACAGGTTCCACCCGCGGTACAGGCGAGGGCTTTCTCGATGCCGACGCCGGCCGACGACAGTTTCACCTATGGTTCTGTAGCAGCCGATACTGATCTGGTCATTATCGCCCTGTCGGCTGTGGCCGACGGCGACGTTGATACGGAAAGTGACGATGTGCGCGGTATGGCGCAGTTCCTGGCTCAGATCAATGGACAGCGGGAATACGACGCCTACGTGCGGACGCTGAGGGAGAAAGCGGAAATCGTCCGTCCCTGATCAAGTCCGGGAACTGTCGGTTTAAAAAAGCCTGCCAGGGAATTTTCCGGGCAGGCTTTTTTTGTGTTCAAACCAGTCTCAGCCGCCGTGCCGGCCGCTGGCAATTCCGGCTGGCTATTGCCATGCTGATAAAGACCGTTGCACCACGCATGTCCTTGTTTATGGAGAAACCCTGATGGGGAGTCCGGCCTGTGACCTGGTCCTGTTCGGGGCCATGGGAGACCTTGCGACCAAAAAGCTGTTTCCGGCTCTTTATCAACTGCACCGTGCAGGGCTGCTGGCGGAGCAGACGCGCATACTCGCCCTGGCCCGGAGAGACCTCAGCGAGACTGAAGCCCGTCGCCAGATCGGCCAGGCCCTGGCCGAGCATATCAGTCAGCTGGAAGACGGCCAGCTGGAGTCATTCCTGGCCCGGCTGGCGTACCTGCAGCTGGATTTCTCTAATGGCGATGAGTATCGGCGGATCAGTGAATGGCACCAGCACAACAGCACCGGCAACCCATGGATTTTCTACTACGCGACGCCGCCGGGGCTATACGGCCCGATCACCCGGCAGCTGGCGAATGCCGGTTGCTGCGATGACGGTACCCGGGTGGTGGTGGAAAAACCCATCGGTCACGACCTGGCGTCATCGCGGGCGTTAAATGACCAGCTTGCCGCGGTTTTCCGGGAAGAGCATATCTACCGGATTGATCATTATCTGGGCAAGGAAACGGTCCAGAATCTTATCGCCCTGCGCTTTGCCAATAACCTCTTTGCGTCCCAGTGGGACCAGAATCATATATCCCATGTGGAAATTACCGTCGCGGAGAGCGTGGGAGTGGAGGGGCGCTGGGCCTACTTCAACAGCGCGGGACAACTCAGGGACATGGTTCAGAGCCATGTGTTGCAGCTGCTCTGCCTGCTGGCGATGGACCCGCCCTCAGACCTGTCACCGGACAGTATCCGGGATGAGAAGGTCAAGATTCTAAAGGCGCTGCTACCGCTCACACGGCAAAGAATCAGCACCCACCTGGTAAGGGGGCAGTACACCGGTGGCACGGCAGAAGGCGTCCCGGTGCCGGGCTATCTTGAGGAAGAAGATGCGGAAGGCCCCAGCAATACAGAAACCTTTATCGCCCTCAAGGTGGAGATCAGCAACTGGCGCTGGGCCGGCGTCCCTTTCTACATCCGCACTGGCAAGCGTCTGCCGGAGAAACGGTCCGAAGTTATCGTTCATTTCAAACCGGCGCCCCATTACATCTTTGACCCGGACCAGGAGCATCTGGCGAACAACAAACTGATCATCCGTCTGCAACCGGACGAGGGCATGGCCCTGCAGATCCTGACCAAGGATCAGGGGCTGAACCGGGGTATGCGGCTGCGTCCAGGTCCGCTGGAACTGACCTTTGCGGAGGCGTTTGAAAACGAGCGCATCCCGGATGCCTATGAACGTTTGTTGCTGGAAGTGATCAAGGGGAATCAGTACCTGTTCGTACGGCGGGATGAAGTGGAGTACGCCTGGCGCTGGGTGGATCAGCTGCTGGCCAATTGCGAAGAATGTGCTGCCCATCCCAAACGGTATGCTGCTGGCACCTGGGGCCCGGTGGCGTCCATTGCAATGATCACTCAGGACGGACGGAGCTGGTATGACGATGCCTGAAAACCCTCACGGGGTGCCGGTTCAGTGGATCAGGGAGGATCAGCCGGAGGCCCTTGCCCAGACCCTGGCGGACCGGGTTGCGGATCAGTTGCGTCAGGCGCTGGCGGACAAGGGCAAAGCGCTGCTTGTAGTGGCAGGGGGCAATACACCGAAGCCTTTCCTGGTGCGGTTGGCGGAGAACCCTATGGATTGGTCGCGGATCAGCGTCACTTTAACGGATGAGCGCTGGGTGGCACCGGATCACCCGGACCGGAACAGTAGAATGGTAAGAGAGGTACTGCTGCAGGGTCCTGCTGCCGATGCAGATTTTCACGAGCTGCTGGCGGAGCGTGGCGACGATCTGCAAAGCGCCGCCAGGGAAGCCAGCAGGCGCCTGGCGAACCTCTCCTGGCCGGCAACGGTAGTGGTGCTCGGCCTGGGAGAAGATGGCCACACCGCCTCACTGTTTCCGGATGCGCCGGAGCTTGATGATGGATTAGCCAGTCAGGCGCCATTAGTGGTAGCGGCTACGCCAGCGTCCCAGGATATGCCCCGGATTACCCTGTCAGCGTCTGCCCTTAAAGGCGCGTCACTGACCGCGCTGCTTATCCGGGGAGACCGCAAGCGGGAGGCGCTGGGCCGGGCACTGGAACGGCCACTGGCAGTCCAGGAAGCGCCCATTCGTGCTTTTTTCCAGCAGCCGCTGGAGGTTTTCTGGTGTCCCTGAAGGGACGGGAGGGCAGGATCAATGTCGATGCTATCTGATCAGCAGCGGGCGCGTATTACCGGCGTTTTTGACGCGGGTCCGGTCATCCCGGTCGTTACACTGCACCGGGAAGTGGATGCGGCACCCCTGGCGGATGCGCTGATGGAGGCGGGTATCCGTGTGCTGGAAGTGACCTTGCGGACGCCCCAGGCGCTGCCTGCTATTGAAATACTTCGGGAGCGACTGCCGGACGACGTACTGGTCGGCGCTGGAACCGTTACCAGCGCGGAGGGGTATCGTCAGGCGGAGGGCGCGGGTGCCGGGTTTGTGGTCAGCCCTGGTATCACGCCCCGTCTGCTTAATTACGGATTGACTGCAGATGCGCCCCTGATTCCGGGTATTGCGACCCCTACGGAGCTGCTGCTCGGCTATGAGCTTGGCTATCGCGCCTTCAAGTTTTTCCCGGCCGAGGTTTACGGTGGCCGGGCTGCCCTGGAAGCCTTTGCTGGTCCTTTCCCGGACGTTGTGTTCTGTCCGACCGGGGGAATTAATCCCGGAAACGCCCGGGATTACCTGTCATTGGCCAATGTGCGGGCCGTCGGCGGCACCTGGTTAACACCCACGGCCGCCATCGACGCCGGCGACTGGGCAACGGTCACCCGGCTGGTGCGGGAGGCACTGGCCTTGCGGGCCCACTGACGCCAGATGGTCACCGGATGTCTGCACCAACCCGCAGGATTTTCATGGCGTTGGTGCCGCCCTGGGCGTTCACATAGTCACCCTTGGTAACCACCACCAGATCACCGGACTGGACAATGCCCCGATCTTCCAGCTCCCGCACTGCAAGGGCATTGGTTTGCGCAGGGGACACTTCGCCGGAGTCGAACGGAACCGTCTGCACACCCCGGTAGAGGGCCACACGGTGCTGGGTGGTGAAATGACGGGAGAAGGCGAAAATGGGAATACCGGACTTGATCCGGGACATCAGCAGGGGCGTGGCGCCGGTTTCGGTCAGGCAGATGATTGCAGTGACACCTTTCAGGTGATTGGCCGCGTACATGGCGGACAGCGCGACGGCTTCATCCACACGCTCCATTTTCTCATGCATACGGTGACCGGACTGATGCATGGATGGATGGCGCTCGGCACCCTTGCAGATCCGGTCCATGGCCTCAACCGCCTGCACGGGGTAGTCCCCCACGGCGGTCTCGGCGGAGAGCATTACCGCGTCGGTGTAGTCCATCACCGCATTGGCCACATCGGAAACCTCTGCCCGGGTGGGCATGGGATTATCGATCATGGATTCCATCATCTGGGTGGCGGTGATGACGACCCGGTTAAGGGCCCGGGCGCGACCGATAATATGCTTCTGTACCGCTACCAGCTCGGCATCGCCGATCTCCACGGCCAGATCGCCCCGGGCCACCATAACCGCATCTGATGCCAGAATGACGGCGTCCAGCGCATCGGTATCGTGGGCCAGCTCAGCGCGTTCAATCTTGGCCACGAGCCCGGCCTGGGAACCCGCGTCGCGCAACAGCTGGCGGGCAGTGTGCATATCCTCGGCAGTGCGGACAAAGGAAACCGCTACATAATCCGCTTCCAGTTGTGCAGCGGTTACTATGTCTTCCCGATCCTTTGCAGTGAGGGCTTCGGCGGAGAGGCCACCGCCGCGTTTGTTGAGGCCCTTGTTATTGGAGAGCGGGCCGCCGATCAGAACCGTGGACGTAATGTTGTGATCGTCCACCTGGTTGACTTCCATCTCGATGCGGCCATCGTCCAGTACCAGAATATCACCCGGCACTACGTCGCGGATCAGCTGTTCGTAGTCGATGCCAACGGCCTGCTCGTCGCCGGCTTCCTTGTCCATGGTGGCGTCGAGGATAAAGGTCTGGCCGGCCCGCAGGGTTACCTTGTTGTCCCGGAACCGGGCGATGCGCAGCTTCGGGCCTTGCAGATCCGCCAGAACCGCGACAAAGCGACCGGCGCGCCGGGCAGCTTCCCGGACCTGGCGGGCCCGTTCCCCATGTTCCTCGGCACTGCCATGGGAGAAGTTGAGGCGGGTGACGTCAACGCCGGCACTGATAATGCGTTCAAGAGTCTCTGGCGCGTCCGTTGCGGGGCCGAGGGTTGCTACAATTTTGGTACGCCGCAGTTGTTCTGACATGAAATTCCGGGTCCTTTGTTATGGCTGTTATAACGCAGTTCTGACACATAATGAGGGTCGGCGGTGACGGTTGTAATACGAAACCTGGCGTTAGGGCATACGGCAGGTTGATGTGTCATGGTACTGTTTGAGTGTAACAGAATGATGAAGGAGAGCGGCCATGAACCCGACGGTAACGCGTGTCAGCGACCGGATAATGCGGCGCAGCGAAACCTGCCGGCAGGACTACCTTGTCCGCATGGAGGCGCTGGGCCGGCAGTCACCGCATCGGGGAACGCTCTCATGCAGTAATCTCGCCCATGGTTTCGCTGCCTGCCAGCCGGGAGACAAGCAGACTCTCAGGTTGATGAACCAGGCCAACGTGGCCATCGTCTCGGCGTACAACGATATGCTGTCGGCCCACCAGCCCTATGCCGGCTTCCCCGACGTGATCCGGGAAGCGGCTCACGGTATGGGATCTGTCGCCCAGTTTGCCGGCGGCACACCGGCCATGTGTGACGGCGTCACCCAGGGGCAGCCGGGCATGGAGCTCAGCCTGGTGTCCCGGGATGTGATTGCCATGAGCACGGCGGTCGCCCTGAGCCACAACATGTTTGATGCGGCCTTATTGCTGGGCATTTGCGACAAGATTGTTCCAGGACTGCTGATTGGCGCCCTCAGCTTTGGCTATTTGCCGGTGGTGCTGGTGCCTGCCGGTCCCATGCCGTCGGGCCTGCCCAATAAGGAGAAGCAGCGGATACGCCAGCTCCACGCCGAAGGCAAGGTTGGGGAAGAGGAGCTGCTGGAGGCGGAGAGCCAGTCCTACCACAGTCCCGGTACCTGTACCTTCTATGGCACCGCTAACAGCAACCAGCTGCTTGTGGAAGTGATGGGACTGCATCTGCCCGGGGCAGCGTTTATCAACCCGGGCACACCCTTACGGGATGCCCTGACCAGGGCAGCGACGGAGCAGGTGATTCGCCGGTCCAAACCAAATGGCGGCGACCGGGGACTGGCCCATATGGTGAGTGAAAAGAGCATTGTTAATGCACTGGTGGCGTTGCTGGCCACCGGCGGCTCCACGAACCACACTCTGCATTGGGTGGCCATTGCCCGGGCGGCGGGTATTCTGATCGACTGGAACGATTACGCGGAGCTGTCTCAGGTAACGCCTCTGCTGGCGAGAATGTACCCTAACGGTGAAGCCGATGTGAATCACTTCCACCAGGCGGGCGGCACGCCCTTTCTGATCCGTGAGCTGCTGGACGCCGGACTGTTGCACGAAGATGTGGAGACAGTGGTTGGCCGTGGACTGCGGGCCTACACACAAACGCCGGCGCTGGAAGAGGGTGCGTTAAGATGGCAGCCGGCACCCGCCCACACTTGGGATGCGTCGGTGTTACGTCCGGTCGCCGACCCCTTTGACCCGGAAGGCGGGCTCACCGTTGTTCAGGGTAATCTCGGCCGGGGGATTATCAAGACCTCCGCCGTCGCGCCCCAGCACCGGGTGGTCGAGGCGCCGGCCCGGGTGTTCGACGACCAGGCCCAGCTTGCCGAGGCCTTTGACCGGGGTGAGCTGGAAACCGACTTTGTCGCTGTCGTCCGTTTTCAGGGACCAGCCGCCAATGGCATGCCCGAGCTGCACAAGCTGACCCCTTATCTGGGCAGCCTGCAGGACCGGGGCTTCAAGGTGGCATTGGTAACGGATGGCCGCATGTCCGGCGCCAGTGGCAAGGTACCAGCGGCAATTCACGTCTACCCGGAAGCCGCCCGGGGCGGAGCGCTGGCCCGGGTGCAGGATGGTGATATTATCCGGGTGGATGCGATGGAGGGCACCCTAGCCGTCAAGGTAACGCCCGGGGAACTTGCAGCCCGGGAACCCGCCGTCGCGGACCTCGCTCTTCACCAGACGGGCCTGGGCCGGGAACTGTTCGCCTGGTTCCGGGACGGGGCGTCGGAGCCGGAGCAGGGCGCCACCCTGTTTTTTCAGGACCACCGCTGACATGAGATCCGGTCAACAATAACAAGGAGCACGACCGCCGATGACACAGTATCTGCTGGCTATCGACCAGGGCACTACCAGTTCCCGCGCCATTCTGTTCACCCGCGAAGGGCAGATCCACGCAGTGGAACAGCAGGAGTTTGACCAGATCTACCCCCACAGCGGCTGGGTGGAGCATGATCCCGAGGCTATCTGGGAAAGTGTGATCGCAACCTGTCGGGCAGTGCTGGATAACAACGGCGTGGGCGCGAACCAGATACTCGGGGTGGGCATTACCAACCAGCGGGAAACCACCATCCTCTGGGATCGGGAAACCGGCAAGCCGGTCTACAACGCGATTGTGTGGCAGGACCGGCGTACCGCCACCCTCTGTCAGCAGCTCAAGGATGACGGCCACGAGCCCATGGTGACCGAGCGGACCGGGCTGTTGATGGACCCGTATTTTTCCGCCACCAAAATCCGCTGGGTACTGGATAACGTACCCGGTACCCGGGAGCGGGCCGAGCGGGGTGAACTCGCCTTTGGCACCGTGGATACCTTTCTGCTTTGGCGGCTCACGAATGGCCGCTCATTTCTTACCGACGCCACCAATGCGTCCCGCACTCTGCTGTTCAATATTCATGAACAGTGCTGGGATCCGGAATTGCTGGCCCTGTTCGGCATTCCCCGGGCCCTGCTACCCGAGGTGCGGGACTGCGCCTCGGACTTTGGCACCATCGCAGAAGGCCTGCCAGCGGCTGGCGCGACCATTGGCGGTGTTGCCGGCGACCAGCAGGCGGCGCTGTTTGGCCAGACCTGCTTCGCCGAAGGCACCGCCAAGAGCACTTATGGCACCGGCTGCTTCCTGATTCTGAATACGGGGAACCGTGCGCTCAAATCGGCCAACCGGTTGCTGACTACCGTGGGCTATCGTCTGGACGGTAAGACAACCTACGCGGTGGAGGGCAGTATCTTTATTGCGGGGGCGGCCATCCAGTGGCTGCGGGACGGGCTTAGCCTGATTCGCATGGCGGATGAATGTGAAATGCTGGCGGAGCAGACACCGGTGGATCATGGGGTGTATCTGGTGCCCGCTTTCACCGGTCTCGGGGCGCCTCACTGGGACCCAAAGGCCCGGGGCGCGATGTTTGGGCTGACCCGGGACACGGGTATCAAGGAGATTGTCACTGCGGGATTGCAGTCGGTGTGTTACCAGACCAAGGATCTGCAGAAGGCCATGGAAGCGGACGGCGTGCGCCCCGTTGCGCTACGGGTCGACGGCGGAATGGTGGTGAACAACTGGGTGCTGCAGTTCCTTGCGGATATCCTTGGCGCTACCGTGGACCGGCCCGAGGTGATCGAAACCACCGCGTTGGGGGCAGCCTTCCTGGCGGGTCTGCAGGCCGGGGTCTATCAGGACCTGGACGAGATAGAGAAACTCTGGCGGTGTGAGCGCCGCTTTGAGCCGGTCATGTCAAAGGCTGACCGGGACCGGTTGTATCACGGCTGGCTGGCGGCCGTACGGCGCCTCCAGCAGAGCTGATTCTGACCGCAGCGGCGGGCCACACCGATAGGCTCACTGAAGTGTCAGCGGCATGCCCGCCCGGCGCCGGGCCTGCTGCCATTCCTCAAGGGTTCGCGCTGCTTCGGCGGCGGGCAGGGTGTCCACCACTTCAAAATAATTGCTGGCGAAAGGGTCTTCCAACACCTGCGCTCGGGGCCGCGCCCGTACCACGTAAACGGACTGGATGTTCTGGTGGTCAAATCCACGCCACTCCTGCTCGTCTTTCAGAAACTGATAGCGATGACCTTCCAGCGCCCGGATAACGGCAGCCGTGCGGGTCGTGCCGGCCCGTTCCACTGCGCCCCGGTACTGGTGCACGATACTGTAGGCGGAGGCCGCCGCCGTGGACGGTCGCATCTGATATCGTTGGGTAAACGCCTCAACAAACGCCTCACCCCGTTCATAACCCTGCTCGGCCGGCAGGCTCCACACCCAGGGGGTCGCGCCAACAATGCCTTCCATAATGGTAGGCCCTACCTGCTGGGCCATGGTCAGGGTGATATTGGGTACCACGATCTGCATCCGTTCATGGAGGCCCATTCTGTACGCAATATTGAGTGCCCGTACCATATCGTCACCGAACAGTACCAGCACCAGAACCTCAGCGTCGGCGGCTACCGCCTGTTCCAGCGCTGCCTGAAAATCTCCGGTTAAAGCCGTTGGGAAGGGGGTGGTTGTGCCCGGATGGGCGCTGGTATCGCCGGTGTTGGTGAAGTGTCGCAGCGACTCTTCCAGTGACCAGCCCCAGGTGTAGTCTGCGGTAACGTAGAAGTAGCGGCTATCTCCGTGGCTCCGCTCCAGGTATCGGCCCAGTGCTTTAGATGCCATCCAGGCGTTGTAGGGCTCACGGAACATATGGCTGTGGCCCGCACTGCCGGTGGTGGCATTGGCATAGGTAAGGGTGCCGAAATAGATCCGGTCGCGCTCCCGGGCCACGCGGCCGGAAGCGATAGCAACGGCGGACGAAACCCCGCCGAAGACCATCTGTACATCATGCTGATCAATCAGCTCGGCGGTATTGCGGGCGCCCCGCAGGGGATCGCTGCGAGTGTTGCGGATAACCAGCTCCACCGGCTGACCAAGAATGCCTCCGGAGTCATTGATTTCTTCAACTGCCAGATAGGCGCCCAGGCGTTGCTGCATTCCTTCGTCCTGATACCGGCCGGTTTCAGGATAGTTCAGGCCCAGTTTGAGCGTGTCCGCTGCCGGGTGCCACGACAGCGTAAGCAAAACGGCGGTCAGCAATACCTGAACTCTCATGAATAAAGGGCTCCTGCAGGGCGCGCGTGCACGTGTTTTTCTGAATCGTTAAATAATGCAAAGCAAGTCAGGTAGCACGAAGTCTTGTCGCTTGCGACTGGTTTCGCAATAGTCCAAAGGTAAAACGGAAGGGGTGAGGGTCAGAAAAGGCGTCAGGATTCGCCAGGCACGTTCTCAGCGAGCCGGAACTGGTTCCGTCCGGCGGTCTTGGCCTGATACATGGCAGTATCGGCCGCCTCCATCAGTTCGTCTGCGGTGACGCCATCCACCGGGTAGAGGCTGATTCCGATACTGGTGCCCACGCGCAGGCGGATATCCCCGTGGTGATAGGGACGGGCGTTGGCTTCGATCAGGCGTTCAGCAACGTGAACAGCGTGACGGGCAGTGTCCAGCTCCGGCAATAACACGATGAATTCATCACCGCCAAGGCGGGCCAGGGTGTCGTCTTCCCTCAGACAGTTCTGCAGTCGTTCAGCGATCTGGGTCAGCAGATGAACCGGATCGCATAATACTTTCGATAGGGAGGTGACTGGTCATGGGTATCCGGTCGTTTTGGAGCCGATATCGGACATTATGTGGCCTACATCACAGGCTGATGTCGATGGATGTCAATTTTAGGTCCGTTCTTTCCCGCGATTGTAAAAAGTGATGTGGCCATTGGAAGCGCAAACGTTCACGACCGTTGTTCAGTCCTCAGGCCGGGTCAGGTCAAGCCATTGCTGTGAGAGCCAGTAAAACTGTCCGTTACCGGCGGGGTAAGTGCAGTTGTACCGAAAACGCCGGCTGTTGAAGGCTTCCGGGGCCCGTACAGTGACTCTCTGCCCGTCTATCGTAACTGGCAGACGGCCCTGGCCGGAGCCGAAACAGGTCAGGGCGTCCGGTCGAAGACCTGCGGGCAGCGTGAGGGTCAGTTCCGGCGGATTGTCGTCCAGGATGCCGTCGGGCAGATCGCTGGCGGATACCGGCAGGGAGCGGCTGCGCAGTTTGTCGTTCAGGCTCTCTGGCTGGCCATAGGCGGTGGCCATGGGGAACCGTGGCAGACGGCCGGCATCGGAGGTTTTACCGATGGCGCCGGATTGCTGGCCATAGGCCAGCCAGTCACGGGCATCCACTAACTGTTCCAGTGCCTGATCGTACTCGCCATAGGGATAGGCGAACAGCGGCGGTGCCTCGCCCAGGTTGTTTTCCAGCAGAGCCTGGGCCTGATCCAGGCTATTACTGGCGCGCTCACGCCAGGCGCTGGCGGACTCATCGGGTCGCTTCGCCAGATGGCCATGCCCATGGCTGTGGTTGGCAATTGTGACACCTTGCCGCTGGCTGGCCTGTTTGAGCTGGTCCCAGGTCATATATCCCGGCTGGCCAACCGACGCGGTGTCTACAAAAATGGTATAGGGATAACCGGCGTCCTCGAGCATCGGGGCAGCCGTTGTCCATACCGAGGTGTAGGCGTCGTCGAATGTAATGGCCAGTTGCTGCCGGTCATTCAGCTCCCCCGCCAGCGCGGCACGAGTGCCCGCCTCCAGCGGGACCACCTCCAGTTCCAGCTGGTGGATACGCTCAAGATGGGTCGCAAACAGCTCCGTGGTGGTGCTGGTACTTGCGGGCGTCTGGTCGCTGATGTGATGGTACTGAAGGACAACCAGATCGGCCGCCGCGACAACGGGGGCCAGAGTCAGCGTCGCTGCAATCAATAGCCTTTGAATCATCGGACGTCTCCCTGACGGAAATAATGCCGTAGAACGGCGAATGCCTGGTTCACCTGTTGCACCTCTGCGGTGCTGCCGCCGCGGTCCGGGTGGGCCTGCATCACCGCACGGCGAAACCGGTATTTTACCTCGTCGAAACGTGCAGGCAGGCTCTCGAAACCCAGCACAACCGCCGCCTGCACTGCCTCACTGTCTGCGGGACGGGCCGATACCCTGCCGGCGAAGAAGTCATCCACCATGCGCAGAACTTCCTCCGCCGCCATATGGTACTGGCTCAGATCCAGGTAAAAGTCCCGCAGGGGATCGGCGTGGTCGGGAAGTCCGGTACCAGCGACCACATCGGTTGACGTCAGGCTGATGGCCAGAGGCGACAGGCTGATCGTTTCGCCGTCAGTGGCCAGCTCATCCCGCAGGCGATACAGGGTGTGGTAGATCAGAAAGTGCACCGGATAGAGCGCGGCTGGATCGGCGTAATCGACGCGGCCGATCAGTTCCCAGGGCGGGGCCTGTAACTGGCGGATCAGCTCCAGTTCGCTCAGGGTGCCGCTTTGCCTCAGGCATGCTTCAGTTGCGGCCATCAGCCGCTGAACCAGGTGCTCAAGCGCCAGGCTGGCGTCGCCGTTGCCGGATGGTTCGGCCGAGGGCGGTGGTATCGGGGAATCTATCATGGGCTTATGGTAGGCCAGACCGGGCACAAGCCCAAGCTGCTGTTGGTTTCATGGTGGCTGAAAGTCGTGGGCAAGGCGGAAACAGGGCCTGACTTGGCCGGTCTGGCTCCGGTATAATCGCCGCGTTTTTGCCCATAAATCCCACCCCACATGGCTGTAGGTTGATCATGGCAGACGTAATGACCCCGGACGCGCTCTCCGATACTCCCCTTGATGAGGCGGCGCGTAAGCGCAAGCTGGAGCTCAACAAGCTGCAGAAACGGCTGCGCCGGGAAGCCGGACAGGCGATCCAGGAGTTCAGGATGATCGAGGCCGGGGATCGGGTGATGGTCTGCCTGTCCGGGGGAAAGGATTCCTACACCATGCTGGAAATCCTGATGAACCTGCAGAAAAGCGCCCCGGTGCCGTTCGAGCTGATCGCGGTAAATCTGGATCAGAAACAGCCCGGGTTTCCGGAACATGTGTTGCCGGATTACCTGTCGGGGCTGGGCATTGAGTATCACATTATTGAAAAGGACACCTACAGCATCGTCCGGGACAAGGTGCCTGAGGGCAAGACCACATGTGGCCTGTGCTCCCGCCTTCGCCGCGGCATTCTTTACAACTTTGCCGAAGAACACGGGATTACCAAGATTGCCCTGGGCCATCATCGGGACGACCTGCTGGAGACGCTGTTCCTGAACATGTTCTATGGCGGCAAGATGAAGTCCATGCCGCCCAAGCTGTTCAGTGATGATGGCCGCAATACCGTGATTCGTCCGCTGGCCTACAGCCGTGAGAAGGATATCGCCCGTTTCGCGGCCCTGCGGCAATACCCCATCATTCCCTGCAATCTCTGCGGTTCCCAGGAAAACCTGCAGCGGCAGGTGGTAAAAGAGATGCTCCAGGCGTGGGATCAACAGCACCCGGGGAGGATCGAAACCATGTTCCGCGCCATGTGTAACGTCGAACCGTCGCACCTGGCGGATCCCCGTCTGTACGATTTTGTAGAGGGGCGTTCGCGCCTGGCGGGTGACGTGCAGAAGGCTGAGGCGGAGCCGGATTATGGCCGCCTGGATGTGCTCAATCTCTGATCAGTCGTACCCCGGGACCGACACACAACGGCGGCGGTTAGCCGCCATTGCCACCGCTGACCAGCTCCATCAGGCCGCCGATCATCTGGGTGATCAGCCCCAGTTGCGCGGTCAGGCCGTCGACGGTCTCTGACACGCTGTTGATCTGCAGGCCAAGGAACAGGGCCACCAGTACGAAGACCACAGTGGTGAACATCCACAGCCGGCGCATTCTGCCGATACGGGTTTCCAGCTCTTCCTGGAAGCGGGCGTCGATCCGGGCCATATGCTGCTTCATGGCGCGGATATCCTCGTTGGCCTCTTCGTAGGCGATTTCAAGGGTTGATAGCCGGCCCGTCAGCTTGCGTAGCGACGACAGGTCAGAGACGGTCTGATAGGCGCTTATTTCGGGAGTAGCGAAGTAAGGCTCTTCGTCGTCACCATCTGCAAGAATGGCATCGATCATGCGGATCAGCTGCTCACGCTCCACCTGCTTGCCAATAACACCGGCGGCGCCCCGGGCCCGGGCGTCCTGCAGGTAGCGATCGGCATTCTGGGAGGTGTACATGAACACGGGAATGTCCCGGGTTTCCGGCTGGCTTTTCAGTTTTTCCAGGGCCTCGAAGCCATCCATGCCCGGTAACAGGTGATCCAGGAAAATCAGGTCAAAATGTTCCTGGTGCACGAGGCTCAGGGCCTCTTCTGCGGAGCCGACGCCTTTACTGGTCAGGTCGGCCTTTTCCAGCAGCCGTGCGAGAATGATTCGCGCCGTAGAGGAATCATCAACGATGAGTGCGTTGCCGCGGGGCATGGTGTTCTCCCTGTTGATACGATGGCCCTCGTTGTCCTGCGGAGGTGCAGTGTCCCGTCCCTGAAGGCTCCGACCACGTTAGTCCCGGACCTGGGTCAATTCAAGTAAGTGATCGCTAAATTGTGGCACAGGTTGCTGAATTTGCTTGTGACACCCTCGCCAAACCTCATCATGGCAGCCACATTTCAAAGACGCCGCCGCCCAGCCTGCCGTTGTTATGGATATGTATCTTGCCGTGCTTGCCGTGATTCTGATGGAGGCGGGCAATGGCCGCGGCAAAATAGAGCCCCAGGCTGGTGGAGCCGGTGCTGAAGTCCGGCGCCTGCAGGAGGGCATCACCGGCTTCTCGCATATGGGGTGGGTAGCCCTGGCCGTCGTCTTCAATGCTCAGTACCAGCCAGCCCTGGTCTTCCCGTGCTGCCAGGATCAGTTTGCTGCGGGTGTAGCGGATGGCATTGTTGAGGGCGCTGCCGATAACCCCCGAGACCAGTTCGTCGTCGAAGAAGCCTATAATATCGTCGTCGGCATCCAGCTCATAGCTGATTCCATAACCCTGGAGCAGCCGTTCGTGGCGGGCCAGTTGTTCCTGCAGGAATTCCGCCAAATAGTGTTCGTCCGAGTGGGCAGAGAGCTTTTGCTCGCCAAGGCGGTATATGCCCAGCAAGTGCACCAGGTCGCTGTGGACCCGCTCCGCTTCGTACTGGAGACTGTTGAAGCGGGGATTGCCGTCCAGTTCCGCGGGTTTCTCTTCCCGCAGGTCGTCCAGAGTGCTCAGCAGCATACCGAGGGAGTTCTTCATATCGTGAACCGCCGAGGCAATCACCATGGAGAAATCCGGGGTTTCGATTTTTCGCGGGTCATCGGACGACGGGCGCTGATTACTCATTGAATTGCTCCAGTTTTCTTTTCATGGCCAGGTAGCGGCGATGCTGCCGATGTTGGGGCGGCAGATTTTCAAGGCTTTCCAGACAGCGCTGGCATTGACTCAGAGTCTGTTGGCGACTGATCGCGTCATCCTTGTCGTCCAGTTGTTTCATGCGAATCTGTACCAGGTTGAGATTCAGTGCGGTATGGCTGGGAACGATTTCCAGCGCCTGCTCAAACAGACGGGCAGCGGCGGTAAGGTCTCCCTGTTCGTAGGCCTGAATGCCTTCACGGTTCAGCGCGCGGGCCTGCAGGCGTTGTTGCAGCCCCACAGGTTCATCCAGCAGGTTTTCGATATCTGCCAGGGCGTCGGGTTCATGTTCGTAGCGTTGGGCAAGAGAGCCCAGCAGTTGCTCAGCATCGCGATTCATGCCAACCCGGTACAGGGTTTTGGCCAGGTCGAGTCCGGCATCGACGGAGAGCTTGTCCGCCGGTAACGCCGCCTGGGCTTCCTGCAGGAATTTCAGCGCCTTGGTACGATTCCCCCGGGACGCCAGAATGCGTGCCCGGACCAGTTGGGTGCGCGGGGCGATATCGGGGGCTTCGGGAAACTTCCGTTCAAGCTGTTTCAGAACCCGCACTGCTTCATCTGCGTAGTCCTTTCCCTCGCCGGTGGGGTCGCCCTCGCTGAGGTCGGTCAGTGACCGGCTCAGGGCCAGGTGATGGTCCGGGTCGTCGTGGACAGACCAGGTGCCCAGGCTCACGGTTCGACGCCAGGCCTCGGCGGCAGTATCGATATCCTGGTTCCGGGCCGCCAGTTGGGCCAGGTCCCGTTGCCGGAGCAGGGCGTTGGGGGAAAGCTCTGCCGCCTGCTGGAGAAGTTTCTGTGCCCCTATGGGCTTGCCCGTTCGGCGCAGTGCCTCGGCCAGCAGGTCGTAGGCTTCCAGATAATCCGGATGATCCCCGATCAGTTGTTGTAACGCGGTTCTGGCTTCATCCAGATGACCTTCGGTCAGCAGTACCCGGGCCTTGCCGAGCCTGGCCCACGACAACGAGCGCTGGCTGAGGATATCGTCGTAGATCTTGCCTGCCTGGCCGTTGTCGCCCACCTGGATATAGAGCTCAGCCAGGGTCTTGAAGATCCACGACCGGTGCCGGCGATGGTGGGGCAGCAGTGCCAGGCATTCACGGATTGCCTCTTGAGGATCTTCCAGATCCATGGCCCGGGTGATCGGCAGCAGCGCCTCACGCCGTTCCGCCAGTACTCCCAGCCGTTTTTCCAGCATGGCCCGGTTAATGGGTTTGGTGAGGTAGGCGTCCGGGTGATATTCACGGGCGCCCATGACCATTTCCCGGGAGGTTTCTGCGGTAACCATCAGGAACAGTGAGGAATGCCGCAAAAGCTTGCGGTGACGAAGTTCCTCGAGCACATGCTGGCCGCTCTTGCCTTCGCCCAGGTTGTAGTTGCACAGCACTACATCAAACTGATCCCAGGCGCATCGCTGGACCGCCGTGGCACCGTTATGGGCCAGTTCGATTTTTTCGGCTCCCAGCGAGCGCAGCATCTGGCGCATGGAATTGCGGAAGTTTTCGAAGTCGTCCGCTACCAGAAAACGGAGCTTGCGCAGGATCGCGGAATAGTTGGGTTCCCCGGCAGTCTTGATCATGGGCGTTTCTTGACCAGTTTGTTGACCAGCGCCCGCAGGGCAGCAGGTTTCAAGGGTTTATACAGTATATGGTAACCCCGGTGGGTTGCTTCGTCCCGTACCTCTTCTCCGAGGTAACCGGTAATCAGTATACCCGGTATGCTGGCGTTGAAATCTTCCTGCAGCGCGTCCATGGCATCCAGGCCGTTGCGGTCATCGTCCAGTTGGTAATCTGCAAGCATGATGTCTGGTTGCTGGCTCTGCAGTACTTCCCGGGCGTCCTCCAGGCTGAGCGCAGTAAGGGTGTGGCAGGACCAGTTCTGCAGCAGCGCTTGCATGCCTTCAAGAATCTGTGCATCGTTATCGATGCACAGCACCTTCAGGCCTTTCAGGCTGGCAACGCCACGGGTACCGCCGGACGGCCGGGCTTTCCAGGTTTCGCGAACCCCCGACGGGGCCGTGGGCACGGTGATGGTGAAGGTACTGCCCCGGCCAACCCGGGAAGTCACGTTGACGGGGTGGCCCAGCGTGCTGCTGATCCGGTCAACAATTGCCAGCCCCAGGCCCAGTCCTTTCTTGTCCCGGCCCGGACGCAGGCGGCGGAACTCTTCAAAGATGGACTCAAGCTGGTCATCGGGAATGCCGGGCCCGGTATCCCAGACTTCGATTCGCAGATAGCCCTTGAGCCGGCGACACCCCAGCAGAACCCGGCCGCCGCTGTTGGTATAGCGAATGGCATTGGACAGCAGGTTCTGTACCGCCCGTCGCAGCAGTTTGGCGTCGGAAGTGACCCAGCCGGAACTGGGTACGACTTTAAGGGACAGCTGCTGATCGGCGGCGATGGCGCTGAACTCCGTCGCCAGGTGGCGCAGCATGTCGTTGATGGGGAAGGTGGTGATGTCGGGCTCCAGGGCGCCGGCGTCCAGCTTGGAAATATCCAGCAGGGTACTGATGATTTCCTCGGCGGCTCCCAGGGCGCTGTCCAGGTGGCTCGCCAGCTCACGGGCTTCCTCGGTAATCACTTTGTTCTGCAGCGCGGATGTGAACAGTCGGGCGGCGTTCAACGGTTGCAGCAGGTCGTGGCTGGCGGAGGCGAGGAAGCGGGTTTTACTCTGGTTCGCCTGCTCGGCGACGGATTTCGCCTTGAGCATCTGTTCGTTGATGACCTGTAGCTCCTGGGTGCGCTCTTTCACCCGTTGTTCCAGATAGATGTTGGTCTCCTTGAGCGCGTGTTCCGTCCGGCGCATGGAGGTAATGTCCTGGAAGGTCGTCACGTAACCGCCGCCGGGAATGGGACTGCCTTCAATCTGCAGGACCGTGCCATCCGGCCGATGACGCTCGTAGGACATGGGCTGGCCAATCTGCATGGCGTCGCAGCGATCCTGAATGATCTCATCGATGCGGCGGGCCGGCAGATTGGCACTGGTCAGGTTGTAGCGCATCAGGTCCTGAATCGGCCGGCCGGCCCGCACGTAGCCGCGGGGGTAGGAGAACAGCTCCAGGTAGCGGCGGTTCCAGACCACCAGCTGCTGCTGGTGGTTTACCACGGACACCCCCAGGCTGATATTCTCGATCGCAGACTGCAGCAGCTCCCGGCTGAACGTCATGGCCTGGGAGGCTTCATCGACGATGCTGACCACGTCCTCAATTTGCATATCGCGGCCGGTGAGGGTGGATTCCAGCACAACCCTGGCGGTAGAGGCGCCAATAACGGAAGCCAGTTGACGCTCGATATACCGCATCAGGTGGGTACTGGCTGCCCGTTGCGGCGACAGCCGGATGGCGTTGCGCCGCTCATAGTTGGTGAACAGGGCTTCGGCTCGTTCTTCCCCCATGAAACGCTCAGCCAGCGCCTGCAGATCGGCGGTGGAGATTTCGCCCTGCCAAGCCTGTTGATGAGCGGTTTCCGCTTTGGGGTGAGGGTCCTGGAAGAAGGACGCGATCTGGATTTTTTCCCGCACCCGTTGGCGGGTGGTCAGCGACAGCAGTATGTAGACCAGGGTATTAATGCCCAGCGACCAGATGATGCCGTGGCTGATCATATCCAGCTCCAGCCCCAGCAGCGCGGTGGGGCGGGTCCAACTGAGGCCCCAGAGCCCCTGCTCAATCAGGGTGTCGCTCAGCCAGCCGGTGGAGGCAAGGGCGGGAATCAGCAAGGTATAGCACCAGATAGCGAAACCCAGCGCCAGACCCCAGATCGCACCATTGTAGTTGCCCCGGCGCCAGAGAATCCCACCCACCAGGGATGGCCCGAACTGCGCTGCCGCCGCGAATGACAGCAGGCCGAAGGCGGTCAGGCTGTAGTCCGCCCCGGCCAGGCGGTAAAACCCGTAGGCGGTGAGCATCACCAGAAAGATGGTGACCCGGCGAATACGCAGCAGCAGGCGGCTGAGGTCAGCACGCTGGTTCATCCGCAGGCGGAAAAACTTCAGCAGCCCCGGCATGACGATTTCGTTGCTCACCATTGTTGCAATGGCAACGGAGCAGACAATGACCATGGCCGCTGCTGCCGAGCCGCCCCCCAGAAACGCCAGAATGGCCAGCCAGGTCTGGCCTTCCATAATGGGTAAGGTGAGGGTCAGCATATCCGGGTTGACGCCATCGCTGTCGGCATGCAGCAGCCCCGCAGCCGCGATGGGAAGCACAAAGGCACTGGCGATAATCAGGTAAGCGGGCATGGCCCAGCGGGCCGTGTTGAAGTCCCGGTAATCGGCGTTCTCCACTACCATGACGTGGAACTGCCGAGGCAGGCACAGGATGGCCAGCATGGAAACGATGGTCTGGGTAATAAAAGCCGGGATCTCGATCCCCTTCCAGGTTAACTGACCGATCAGATCGGCCTCGCGGACGCCGGTCATCAGCTCGCCGAAGCCGCTGTACATGCCATAGCCTACGAATATTCCCACAGCGACGAACGCGATCAGCTTCACCAGGGACTCAAAGGCGACCGCCTGGATCATGCCTCGATGGTGTTCGGTGGATTCCAGATGCCGGGTGCCGAACAGAACGGTGAACACCGCCAGCACCAGGGTGATATACCAGGCGGAGTCACTCCACGCCGCCTGATGGGAGCCGCCGGAACCGCTCTCGGATAAGACACTGAAACCCAGTGAGATGGCTTTCAGCTGTAACGCGATATAGGGCACGCTACCAATCAGCGCGAAGACCGCAATCAGTGCCGCCAGGGACTGGGACTTGCCGTAGCGGGAGGCGATAAAGTCCGCAATCGACGTGCTGTTACTGCGTTTACTGATATAGATAATGCGGCGCAGCAGCGGCGCGCCGAAGAGAAAGACCAGCAGCGGCCCGAGATAGATGGGCAGGAAGCCAAAGCCCTCCTGAGTAGCCCGGCCCACTGCACCGTAAAAGGTCCAGGAAGTGAAATAGACCGCCAGTGACAGGGCGTAGATCTGCGGGCGGATAACACCATTACGATAGAGCCCCGGGTGCCGGTCCCCCGCCCAGGCAATCGCAAACAGCAGAGAGATGTAGGCGATGGAAATGACGATCAGCAGCCAGACATTGATCATTGCCACAACGCTCCGTCGGCGACATCAGTTCAGTGACAGACTTCCTGGTACAGCCGGTCGTCCTGGCTCAGGCGCCTTACCTGGCCGGGGTCGGGCTCTCCGGTCTCTGACACCGCCACCAGTTCCCGGGTCGGGCAGTGCAGGAGCCAGCGCCCATGGGAAACGCGACCGCCGTAGGTCTGGCGGAAGTGATAAAGCATGAACTCCAGCGTATCAGGTCCGGCTGGTGCAGGTTGCAGGCTGGCGCGATCCAGTACCGTTATGCGAGTAATCTGAGGGACAAAAAAGCTCCATGGGCGCCAAAACTCCGCCGCCGACTCGGTACTGACCACCACCGCCGGCTCAGGAAGGCGATTGGTCATCTGCTCATACCAGTTGTATTCCATATAGATCTGGAAAGCCATCATGCCTAGCCCGGCAAACACCGGGATAAGCCATCGTGGCGCCCGCTTGCGGGTCACAACACGAATGCTCATGGCAATGCCCGCAGCGCCCAGGCCACAGATGATGGTGGCGATAAAGTTCCACAACATAGATCTTCCTCTGGGTGGCCTGGCAAGACCGGCATCCGGAGCAGATGGGTCGGTTTTTCCAGGCCGGTAACAAAACGGGCCTCCGTGTCAGGAGGCCCGTCCGGGATCAGACCCGCTCAGACTGCGTCTGAATACGGGCGTATTATGTCTTAGTGATCCAGTGCCTTGCCAGCGCCCCGGGGGTAGCGGACGCTTTCGACCAGTTCCTGGATCTCAACGGGCGGCGCCTCGGTCGCGTTAGAGACCACGAACGCCACCACGAAGTTGACCAGAGCCCCGACAGCGCCGATGGACAGGGGTGAAATACCCAGTATCCAGGCGTCGGGCGTATCCGGCAACATGTTGGTGCCTGGAATGAAGAACCAGCCTTTGTAGGTGAAGATGTACACCAGGGTAAAGATGAGGCCTGCCAGCATACCGGCGATAGCGCCTACATTATTTACCCGTTTGGAGAAGATACCCATCATCAGTGCCGGGAACAGGGACGCCGCCGCGATACCGAAGGCCAGTGCCACCACCTGGGCCGCAAACCCGGGCGGATTGACCCCCAGCCAGGTGGCCACCACGATGGCAAGCGCCATGGAAATACGCGCTGCCAGCAGCTCGCCCTTCTCCGAAATGTTGGGGTTGATGGCGCCTTTGATCAGGTCGTGGCTCACCGCCGACGAGATCGCCAGCAACAGGCCAGCCGCTGTCGACAGGGCCGCAGCCAGACCCCCGGCTGCGATCAGACCGATCACCCAGCCAGGCAGACCCGCGATTTCCGGGTTGGCCAGAACCAGGATGTCGTTACTGACCACCAGCTCGTTGCCCTGCCAGCCACGCTCGGCGGCAACGGTCGTTGCGTATTCTGTGTTGGCGTCGTTGTAGACCTGGATGCGGCCATCATTGTTCTTGTCTTCGAACACGATCAGGCCGGTTTCTTCCCAGGTCTGCATCCATCCCGGGCGCTCGCTGTACTCCAGCGGTTCTTCCGCAGTGCCCTGGGGATAAATGGTGGTCATCAGGTTCAGACGCGCCATGGAAGCAACCGCTGGTGCAGTCAGGTACAACAGTGCGATGAACACCAGTGCCCAGCCGGCAGACCAGCGGGCGTCAGCCACCTTGGGCACGGTAAAGAAGCGGATGATAACGTGGGGCAGGCCAGCGGTACCGACCATCAGCGATAAGGTGAACAGCACCATGTTGAGCTTGTTGCTGACGTCCGCGGTATATTCGCGGAATCCTAGATCCGTCACTATCTGGTTCAGCTTATCCAGAACTGGCATGCCGGACTGGGTGTGCTCTGAGAACATGGCAATCGGCGGAATCGGATTGCCGGTCAGCTCAATGGCAATAAACACCGCTGGAATGGTATAGGCGAGGATCAGCACACAGTACTGGGCCACCTGGGTGTAGGTGATCCCTTTCATGCCGCCGAGTACCGCATAAATGAACACCACCACCGCCGCAATGATCAGGCCTGTTGTCGCGTCCACTTCAAGAAAGCGGGAGAAGGCAACACCGGCGCCGGCCATCTGACCGATAACGTAGGTGACAGAGGCGATGATCAGGCAGACTACCGCCACCAGGCGGGCCTTGGGGCTGTAGAACCGGTCACCGATAAACTGGGGCACGGTGAACTTGCCGAACTTCCGCAGGTAGGGTGCCAGCAGCATTGCCAGCAGAACATAACCGCCGGTCCAGCCCATCAGGAAGGTGGAGTTGGCGTAACCGCCGGCGGCAATCAGGCCTGCCATGGAGATAAACGATGCGGCCGACATCCAGTCTGCACCGATCGCCATGCCGTTGGTCACCGGGTGAACCCCGCCCCCGGCCACGTAGAAATCACTGGTACTGCCGGCCTTGGCCCATATGGCGATCAGTATGTACAGGAGGAACGAGCCCCCGACGAAGATGAGGTTAATCGTGAACTGACTCATCGGATTACTCCTCCTCGTCCAGGCCGAATTTCTGATCAAGCCTGTTCATACGCCAGGCGTAGAAAAAGATCAGAAAAATAAAGGTCAGGATGGACCCCTGCTGGGCAAACCAGAAACCGAGATCGGTGCCGCCGACGGGGATTCCGGCCAACATGGGGCGAAGGAGAATGGCGAAACCGTAGGACACCAGGGCCCAAACGATCAGGCAGCCCAGTATCAGCCGCAGGTTCGCTTTCCAGTAGAGTACCGCATTGCTACTTGCGTCAGACATAACAGGTCTCCTGTTTTGTTTTTGTAGGATTTAGACGCTTGTAATTGGGAGAAAGGCAAAGCCAGTCAGGTCACAGTCAAGCCGACGTCCGGCAACCGCGAGCCTGAGCTGTCCTTGTCGAGCAACCATGGAAAATTCTTGTTCACGGATTTTTCTCCTGCTGGTTACTGATTCCGACTTTACGCGTCGCCGGTTGGATGAATATTGGCAAAAGGTCTAAGTAAGCTTTGCAATTATGTAAATCGCGGGTTATTGCACATTGCATCGGTCTTTCAGTTACCCCTGCCGCATCGCCTTAAGCCTGCGGTGGTGTTTCAGGCGTTGTCTAAGATGGCCCAGGGTAATGACACCCTGTTTCTGTGCTTCCCGCAGTGCAATCAGCGTCAGCTCTGCCGTCGCCAGGGCATCCGCAGCGGCATGGTGACGGGCAGAGATGTCCAGATGGAAGTGGTCGATCCAGTGGTCCAGCTTCTGCGTGCCCGCAGGCGCCTGAGGGAAAAACGCGGGCATCAGGTCGGCGACGTCCAGCCAGGTGTGGGACTGGGTGTAGTTCAGCTCCTGGCGCAGGGTTTTCTCCAGGAACCGGCGATCGAAAGCCTTGTGGAAGGCCAGAATGGGGTCGCCGTTCATCCACTCCAGCAACCGGATCAGTGCATCACCGGTGTCGTGGCCCCGGGTGAGGGCCTCGGGACCGATGCCGTGAATCAGCACCGTTTCGCTGATGTCCAGCTCCGGCCGGCGCAGCACCAGGTCAAACTGGTCCCCCAGATGGATGGCCATTCCTTCAATGGCAACGGCGCCGATGGCGATGACCTTGTCCCGGCTGGGGTTTAACCCCGTAGTTTCCAGGTCAAGCACAATGAACCGGAGCTTTTTCAGCGGTTGCTCGCCGGGCTTTACCGGCCGCGGCAGGTGGCGCAGCTCATCCGGCAGCACGGGGGCGATGCGGCGTACATTTATCCAACTCCTGATCTGATCCAGCATAATCGTCGTTTCCTAGAGCTGGTAAGTAAGTTCCAGCTTCTGCTGCAGTCGTTGGGCCTGACGGAAGGACTCCCGCAGGATGCGGCGATCCAGCGGGTTCAGCTTGTCAGGGTTGAGGTAATTGGACAGGGGCTCGCCCTGTCGCATCTGTTCCTGATGGCCACGCATCCGAATCGCCTGAATCAGGCTATAGGCGTCCTGCCAGGCCTGGGCGTCCCGGGCATCGAAAATCTCCTTTTCGGCCAGTTCCTTCATCCGCTCCTGGGTATTAGCAGTGGCGATTCCATTGGCCAGCGCGAACACCCGCACTGCTTCCACAAAGGGCGCCAGGCCCTGCCGCTTGAGGTCCAGGCTGTGGCGATCACCATCCGGCGCATAACGGAATCCGCGGAAGATATTCAGCGGCGGTCGTCGTTGCAGCGCATTCTCGGCCAGCATCCGCTGGAACAGACTATTGTTGCGAATTCGCACCAGTACCCGGTCCAGCAGGTCCTGCAGCGGCTGCTGGGGGCCGTATACCGCCCGCATATCCAGGAAAATGGACGAGTAGACCAGATTCTGAGGGGTGGAGGCATCTATAAACCGTTGAAACCACTCATCCCACTCCTCCCCGCTCAGGCACAGCCTGGGATTGCTGGCCATGATATTGCCTTTGCACCAGGTAAAGCCGCACTCCGCCAGTTCGCGGTTTACGACCTCGGCAAACGGCAACAGCTTGCTGCGCACCTCATCCGCCGTCATGCCGTCGGGCACGGAAAACAGAATGCCGTTATCCTGATCCGTCAGCAGGGTCTGTTCCTGGCGGCCCTCGCTGCCGAAGGTCAACCAGGTGAACGGTATGCCGGGGTCGTGGGCTTTCAGGTTCAGCTCCAGCACCCGTCGCACGGTGATGTCGTTCAGGGTGGTGATGATCCTCACGATCTGCCCCGATTCAGCGCCATGGGCCAGCATGGTATCCACCAGTCGGGACACATCCTTGCGCAGGGCCACCAGGTTCTGCAGGAGCGGGGCTGTACCGATCGTCCGGGCCAGATGCACCAGGTCGACCCGCTGCAGTTCAAACAGATCCCGCTCAGACACCACACCGATCAGGCGACCGTCATCATCCACCACGCAGAGGTGACCAAAGTGTTTCTCTGCCATGACCATGGCGGCCTCGAAGGCATCCGCCGTCGCCGGCAGGTGGTAAGGGTTGGATGTCATCACCAGATGGACCGGCGTTTCCAGCGAGCCCCGTTCCTCAGCGATCAGCGATCGCAGGTCCCGCAGCGTAAAGATGCCCGTAGGCCGGCGCTGGTCGTCGGTCACGATAATGCTGCTGACGTTGCTGTCGTGCATGCGCGCTACCGCCTTGCGGACCGGCATGTCCGGCGAGCAGACAATGGGATTGCGCAGGGTGAAGCGTTCCAGCGGCGTGCTGAGGGAGTGGGATCCGCCAAGGGTCGCCCTGGCGTCTGACTGGATGTGCTGATTGACCTGATCCAGCAGACTGCTGACGCCGCGAAGGCAGAAGTCCCGAAACGGCTCACTCTCGGAAAACAGCCGGATGAAATTGCCGTGATCCAGGCTCAGGCAGAAGGTATCGCCCACCGCCCGGTGCAGCGTTCGGGTAGGGCGCTCACCGATCAGCGCCGCCAGTGGAAAGCTCTCTCCCTGGCTGATCTCGAAAGTGGTCTCCGGCTCACCGGTGCGGGGGCTCGCCCGCTCGCCACGGATACGCCCCTGCTTCACCACATTAAAGGTGGTGATCACGCCATCTTCCGGGCCGATCACCGTGTCACCGTCGGCATAGAACGCCAGGGTGGCATTTTCAGCGAACAAAGCCAGGTGTGCCTTGTCCATATTGGAAAAGGGGGCATGCTCCTGGAGAAAACCCATGATGGAGCGCGTATTCTGGGGCAGGGCTGCTTCCTGTTCCCGGGTCATGTGAACCTGGCTCCCTTATTGTTGTCATCAGGAAAAGTGTAACCCAGTGTGGTGCCACTCCGACCTCGGCCTTTGGTCGTAGATGACCGGCCAGCTCCCGCCGTTCTTCGGTGGCTTTATGACGGTGGTAGCTGGTGGTAAAGTGCGGTTTCAACCCTGCTCAGCCTGACTATGTATCATGACTTCCAAAGACGAGCGTCTGTTATTTCTGGAGCAGATGAAAGACGTGCAGCGCATCCGCCGGCCCAACCGGGCGGAGGTCGCCGCACCCCGTGAGCTGACACCAGGGCACCTGGAGCGGCAACGGGCCGCAGTGGACGCCCCACTGCGGGATACGAATCCGCTCACGGCGTCCGATGTGGACCCGCTGACGGCCCACGACATACTGGGCTGGCAACGTCCCGGCGTGCAGCACGGCGTCTACCGCAAGCTTCGTCTGGGGCAATACCCCATTGAGGCGCGGCTGGATCTGCACCGCATGACGGTAGAGCAGGCCCGCCGCGAGGTGTTTGGCTTTATAAAGGACTGTGTACGCTATGGGCTGCGGTCGGTGATCATTCTCCATGGCAAGGGTGAGCGCAACCCCGAGGGTATAGCGCTGCTCAAGAGCTACCTGGCCCGCTGGCTGCCGGAACTGGACGAAGTACTGGCGTTCCATTCCGCCCAGAAACACCATGGAGGAACCGGCGCGGTCTACGTTATGGTTCGCAAGAGCGACCAGCAGAAGCAGCAAAACCGGGAAAGGCACGGTTCGCGGTAGAAATACCCTATGTTAAAAGGAGATGGACCATGAAGAAGCTGTTTGTTGCGTTCCTGGCCTCGCTGGCACTGGCGGGCTGTGAAAACCGCACCGTCTGGGACAGTCAGGGCCAGGTGGATGAGGCCACCAGCGAAAGAGAAGTCTGGAATGACCGGGGTAAGGCAGAAGAAGCCACCCGTAATCGCGAGGTGTGGGACTCCAAGGGCAAAATGGACACTGGCGGACGCAAGATATGGAACAGGCGCGACGGGACGCCGGTTATACAGTGAGCCCCTTCGATATCCGGGCTTTCTCCGAGGCGGCCAGTGAGATCTGCCGGGCGGGTGAGTTTCTGTACGCCCGTGGCTGGTCGCCGGCCACCAGCAGCAATTACAGCTGTCGTCTCGACGATCATCATGTGGCGATTACCGTATCCGGCCGCCACAAGGGCAGGCTGACCCATAGCGACATCATGATCGTCGACCTGAACGGCCAGCCAGTGCAGAGCCAGGGCCGGCCGTCGGCCGAAACCCTGCTGCATACCGGGGTTTATGGGCTGCGACCGGATATTGGTGCGGTGTTGCACACGCACTCGGTAAAGGCAACCGTGCTGAGCCGGCTGCTTCCAGAGGGCGGGGCGGTGGTTCTGGAAGGGTATGAAATGCAGAAAGCCTTTGCCGGCATAACCACCCATGAAAGCCGTATTCAGGTGCCGGTATTCGCCAATACCCAGGACATAGCTACGCTGGCCAACGATGCTCGCCACTGGCAGGCGGAAAACCCGGAAGCGCCGGGTTACCTTATCCGCGGCCATGGCCTGTACACCTGGGGTCGCGACATGGAGGAATGCCTGCGCCATGTGGAAGCCTTCGAATTCCTTTTTGACTGTGAACTTGAAACCATGAGGGTCCGCCGATGACCACACTGAGCATTTTCCACCAGGACCGGCCGGAATCGCCGGAGCAGGTTGTCCATGACCCCGCAGAAATTGCGCGCCTGCTGAAAGAGCAGGGCATCCGCTACGAGCGCTGGCCCACCCGGTCACTGCCGGCGGAGGCAACCAGCGAAGAGATTCTTTATGCGTATCAGGATGAAGTCGCGCACCTGAAGTCGGACAGCGGTTTTGTGACTGCCGATGTGGTCAGCCTGAGCTCTGACCATCCGGACAAGGCTGCCATGCGGCAGAAATTCCTGGATGAGCACGTCCATAGTGAAGACGAGGTACGATTCTTTGTCCGTGGCCAGGGCCTGTTCTATCTTCATCTTGATGACCGGGTGTATGCGGTGCTGTGCCGGCAGTGTGACCTGATCAGCGTACCCAACGGTACCCGCCACTGGTTCGATATGGGGCCGGAACCCGAGTTTACCTGCATACGTCTGTTCACCAATCCTGAGGGCTGGGTGGCGAAATTTACGGGCGAGGATATTGCCAGCCGTCTGCCCCGCTATGAGCAACTTGCCGGAGCAGCCTGATGATTCGCGTGATCCTGACGGATATTGAAGGGACCACCAGTTCGGTCTCCTTCGTGCACGAGGTGCTGTTTCCCTATGCGAAAGAGCACATGGCCGGGTTTGTCCGCGACTGGCAGCACGAAGACCTCGCCGTAGGCGAGCAGCTTGACCGGGTTGCCGAACAGTCCGGCTGCGACCGGGCTGACACCGACGGCCTGATCCGTGTGCTGGAGCAGTGGATTGCAGAGGACCGCAAGGAAACCGCGCTGAAAACCCTGCAGGGCATGCTATGGGAGCAGGGCTACCAGACCGGTGCCTTCGATGGCCATATTTATCCCGACGCGGCCGAGTACCTGCGCAGCTGGCACGACCGGGGCCTGCGGCTGTACGTGTACTCGTCAGGCTCGGTCAAAGCTCAGAAGCTGATTTTTGGCTTCTCCGGCGAGGGCGACCTGACCCCTTTCTTCAGCGGGTACTTTGATACCCATGTGGGTGGCAAGAAAGAGTCATCGTCCTATCGGAATATCCTGAATGAGTTAGGGGTAGAGCCCCATACTGTTCTGTTCCTGTCGGACGTGGAGGCAGAACTGACCGCTGCGGAGGCCGTCGGTCTGAGAACCTGCTGGCTGGTCCGGGACGGTGAGCTTCCGGAAACCGATGTGCGCCCCATTGCCAGGGACTTCCGTGAGGTGGATGAGAAGCTGCTTCAGCAGCGCTGACCCTCTGCCCGGCAAACGGCGGTTTGCCAGGCGCAACGCTTCTCGCTCAGGCCCGGCCTCGAAGCGCCGGGCACGACGTCTTCTGTTGTTCACCCTTCTATTGCTGACCGGCCTCAGCGGCTGTGATCCGTTCAGCGCGCCGGAATCCATGATGGACGAATACGTTGAGCGCACGGCAAGGGTG
>CAYMQO010000001.1:27845-31865 GCA_964392405.1 uncultured Marinobacter sp. | reverse complement strand
GTGGGGTGGAAGCGCTCCGGTATACAGCCGTCTGGTATGAACACAAACACCGCGCGTTTGGGTGCCCCCCCGGACTGCTGGGCCATGGCCGTGCGCGCCCAGGGCAGGGTGGCCAGTGGCGCCGCAAGGGCGGCACCACTGAGGGTTTTCAGAAACTGACGTCGATTGGATCTCATTACAAAAACTCCTTGTCTTACCGGCGCAGTGTGAACGTCTGCAACTGGGTCAGGCCGACCATCAGTTCCTGCAGGTCATAGCCGCTGCTGGTGAACAGTCGGTTCAGGTTGTCCAGGGTGTTGGTATCGCTGCTGCTTTCCACGTAGCCCCGGGCGAAACGATAGAACTGTTTGGCCATACAACTCTTGAGGCTGTCGGTCTGTACCAGCACCTGTTGCATTTCCCGGACACCGTCGTAGGCTGCGCTGGTGTCTTCCAGCAGGCTTTCCAGGCCGTAGATTACGCCGTAGGTGTCCACCGGCTTGTTGTTATCGGTGGTACGGAAGCCGCCTGCGCCGTCAAAAGCCTCAAAGCCGAAACCGACGCCGTTGATGTAGAGGTGACAGGTCTGGCAGTCCTCACCACCGGTCCGCGCCGCAAAACGCTCACGGGTGGTCTGGCTTGGGTCAGGAGCCGGGCCTGTGGTGTCCAGTTCTTCCGGAGGTGGCGGCAGGTCCTGGCACATCAGGCGGCCACGCACGAAGTTACCCCGGGGCACCGGTGCAGACTCGTTGGCATGTCCGTGAGCGGCCATGACTGCGCCCATGGCCAGCAGGCCACCGCGGGTGCCGGTCGTATCCGGTACTTTTCTCATCTGATCGCCACTGACGCCCTGCAGACCGTAGTAGTCGGCCAGTGCCTGGTTGACGAACACATAGTCGGCGGTGAACAGCTCTTCGAAGCGACCGGTGGACTCAAACACCACGTGGTTGAAGAAGGCCCGCAGTTCCCGATGCATGGCGTCACGTACGTTGACGTTAAAGCGCGGGTACAGGTTTGGATCCTTGCTGCCAATGGAGGCAGGGTCAGCTTCCAGCCACTGCTCAGCAAAGTGACCGAGGTGTACCCGGGCCTTGTCCGACTGCAGCAGACGACGGGCCTGGGCTTCAAGCTGCTCCGGTGTCTTCAGCTGGTCGGCCTGGGCCGCTGCCAGCAGCGCATCGTCCGGAATAGTGCCCTGATAGATGAACGATAACTGGCTGGCCACTTCCCAGGGGGTCAGCTCGTACTCGCCGCTGCCAATCTGGTCGCCCAGCTCGCTGATGTACAGGAAGTTTGGGGACACCAGCATGGCGGTTACCACAGCTTCCATACCTTCATCAAAGTCACCTTCATCGTTGAAGATGGCTGTGTAGGCCTGGCGCTCATCATTGGTCAGTGGGCGGCGGAACGCCTTGAGCCCGAACTGTTCAACGAATTGCTCAGCGCAACCGTTGGAACCCGCATCACAGGTCAGCAAAGCGGACTTGTGCTGGGATACTGCCCGTGTGGCGATGGTTTCCGCCGCTTTCAGATACTCGTCCAGATGACGGGATGAGACGTAGTTCTTGGCGGCGTTATTATTGAATCCGAGCACCCGCGCTTCCACCGGGAAGTTGCTGGTGAGGTTATCCGCATCAATACCGATCAGGTCGCGAACGGCGTTGCCGTAGTGATAGCGGGTCATCAGGTTCAGCTGGCGCGGGCCGGCTGTTTCGTTCTCAAGGGAAACATCGCCGCTGTCATCACCGCCTGAACCACCCTCGGCCCAGATATTCTCAGCGATGTATTCACCCACGGCCTGGGCACAGTCATCCACGCAGCGTCCGGTGTTGCCCAACGGCATGGTGCGATCAATATACGCTACCAGAGCACTCAGCTCGGACGGTGTGGTCAGGGAGACACCGATGGCACCGCCAGTGCCGTCAGCACCATGACATGCGGCGCACTGAGTAGCGTAGATTTCAGCGCCGTCGGGCAGGTCCGGGTTCCCGTCACCGTTGCCGGGATCAGAGCCGTTATCCCCGCCGTTGTTTCCGCCATCGTCGCCATTGCCGTTGTCACCACCGTTACCGGGGTCGCCGCCGTTGCCGGGGTCTCCACCGTTATCTCCGTCGCCGGGGTTACCATCGTCACCACCGGGCTGGCCATCATCCGGGTCCTGCCCGCCGGGCATGCCGTCGTCAGGGGAGACCGTAACGATCACGTTGCTTGAAGAGGGCGACGGAACGCTGGCATTGACGGCTATCACTCGGTAGCTGTAGTTGCCTTCGGCATCGACTTCATCAATCCACTGGGTCTGGTTAGCTTCCACTGCACCACGGGTTTCCCAGTAGCCGGAACCGACCCGGCGCTTGATCACAAAGCCGGTCTCGTTATCGCTCAGGTCCTGCCAGCTTACGGTGACGGTGTTGCTGCCTGGCGTGAAGGTTGCGCCTACAATGGACGGAGCCGCTGGTGCCTGGCCTGCTCTGACCGGCATCAGATTGTCACCGTTACCCTGCTGGATCGCGGTAAAGGAAAGGCTGAAGTAGACCGGAACGGTCTGGCCAATGGAGGACAGGCCGGCAAGATTGCGGAGCATCTCAATGCCGCCGGTCAGTTCAAAGTCACCGCCTTCAACCATAACCGGACGGGCAGTACGCACCAGCACCCGATTGTCGGCAGCGCGGATAACCAGCACCTCAGCGGTGGTGTCCTGACTGACGCCGTTCAGGCTCAGGCGGCCGTCCAGGGTCATCATGGTGGACTCGCCCGGCTGCAGCTGGGTGACCTGCTCCATGTCCACCTGGGTGGTGAAGTACAGGGTAGGCAGGAGACCGCTGGCAAACAGGTAATCCCGAATCCGCTGATCACGAACGCCGATACCGGTATCCACCGTATTCAGGTCAATGGCGAGGGTTGCCTGGCCATTGGTATCGACGAAGGCTTCCAGGTTTTCAAAGCGCTGGGCTTCAGCCACGTCGGTGTTCTTGACGGTGATGAACGAGAACTGGGAGTCGGCTCCGTTGAGGGACCAGCCCATGACCGGGGTGCCCGGATCCGGATTGACAGGCTCATCGCCACCGGGAGGCTGAGTACCACCATCCACTGGTGAACTACAGGGCTGGCCATTCAGCATGAACCCGGTGGGCAGGGACCCTGACGGGTTGGTCAGATTGAAGCCAAAATCGAACTCGCCACCAGTGGGCACCTTGCCGTTGTAGCCGGCATCAATGACGCCGACCCGGTTGCCTTCCTGTTCGAAGTGGCCTTTCCACAGTTGGCTGATCTGTTCATTACCTGGAAAAGTCCAGGCCAGATCCCACTCTTCCAGGGCTGGGCCATTGTTCGTAACGACCACCTGATGGGTGGCGCCCATGCCCCAGTTGTTGGTTTCCTGATAATTGACGGTACAGAGCTCATTGGCCAGTACGGCATTGCCGGCCAGCGCCCCCGCCGTCAGTGTCAGCAGTTTGAATAAGGGTTTCATAAATGCCTCTCTTTACGGTGTCGGGAGCTCGTCGGCTTCGAAGAACAGAGCGAAGTCCACGGGAACGGCGATACTGATCGAGTCCAGACCGGCTATTGACCGAAGCGCCTCCACACCATTTGCCAGTTCAAACTGATCGGCGGTAATGATCATTGGCTGGGCGCTACTGACGAGGAAACGCTGCCCGCCGAGGTTCTGGACGCGAAGGCTGGTATTCAGCTCACGGGTGACGCCGCTGATCTGTACGTCGGCGGGAACTTCCAGGGAAAGCACTTCGCCAGCGGAAAGTCCGAGCACCTGACCGAGGTGGTCGCCCAGCTCGATGGCCACGGTGGCGTTCGGCGTGGCGCCGGTATTGAACAACAGCTCCCGCAAGCGCTGGTTGCGGATATCGATACCGGTTTCGACACTGTCGAGGTTAATGGTCAGGTTCGCGACACCATCTTCAGTAACAGAACCGGACAGAGTGCCGAAGCTGTGGCTTTCGACGTTGTTCTGATTCTTGGTGGTTACGAAGCCCAGGTGGGAAACGGTCGGGTCAAGGGCCCAGGCCACCGGATCAGTCGGATCAG
>CAYMQO010000001.1:20451-27745 GCA_964392405.1 uncultured Marinobacter sp. | reverse complement strand
CCCAGGTGGGAAACGGTCGGGTCAAGGGCCCAGGCCACCGGATCAGTCGGATCAGGCGGCTGGTTGGGATCTTCAGGCTCTTGCGGATCCTCGGGGGGCTCGGGGTCAGGCGTAGGAGTGCCGGCGTCGCCGTCACAGGGCTGACCGTTCAGATAGAAGGTCTCGGGAATATCGCCGGATGGATTGCGAACGTTAAAGCCAAACTTGATCTCCCGGCCTTCCGACAGACGGGCGTTCCAGAGCAGGTTAGAGACAGTAACGTCCTGCCCGTTCTGCTCATGACTTACGTTGAAAATGGAGTCGATCTGCTCCTGGCCGGGAAAGCGCCAGCCGAGCTGCCAGCCGTTGACTTCAGGGCCGTTATAGGTGAGCTGGACCCGGTGAACTGCGCCGGTCTGCCAGCTGTGCTGAATCTGGTAATCGACCTCACACAGCGAGTCGGCGACTGCCGTGCCGGTGAGTGCACTGCCGCATAACAGCAGTGCAAGTCTGGATTTAGTCTTCATAGTACACGTTTTTAATCCTGTACCTGTGGTTGAACACGACTAACCCACGTCGGGGGTAGCAAAAGTTCGCCCGTACAACGCAACCGGACTGGGAAACAAAGGGGTACTACTTCTTCAGCGCCTGGTACCGCCCTGACGCAGCCATGCCGGGTACGCCCGGCGATCAGGGCCGGAAGGCCCTCCTGCGCACTGGCCGTTCAATGAAAAATCGCCTTAACGGCTCCAGGAACAACTTGAATACCAACAGCATGAACAGACAGGTGGCGCTGAGCATGAGGAAGTAGAACGCCAGAATGTTTTCCATGCCGGTGGTGAAATTGAGAGACCGGGCAATGCCCAGTACGAGAGGAAATCCCCAGGAGATGATCGAGATGCTCGACAGGCTGAACATGATGGCCTTTTCATCGACACTGATCCGGTAAAAGAGGGGCTTGCCGAGATTGCGATCAAGGATGGGGAAGAGCTTGTGATGCAGCAGCCAGCCATTAACGGTGAGCACCATGACGATCACCACCTTGGCCCAGATTTTCGGGTTGCCCAGCAGCTCTGGCTCGAACTGCCAGTACAGCCAGAGAAAGCCCAGCCCGGTAAGCCACAGAATGAGTAAGCCGGCCGCCACCAGGCGCGCTATAAAGCGAAACAGCAGCAGCTTTTCATGGGTGATCCGGTCCAGGTAAAAATACCGGAAGGCAATGATATCGAGGGTCAGAGCTCCGCCCACGCCAAAGGCGAGGCCGAGCAGATGACCGGCAATCAGAAGTGTCCGAACAGTCTCAACGGGGGGAAAATCCACGGCTCCGCTTCCTTGGGTCTCTCCATCAGCCGGTACATTCCTGATCCGGCGGCGCCATCCTGAAAGCTCTGATTAACTTAATTTCATTAACTTTAACAAAGGCTTACTGGTGGCGCTTCTAATAACCGCGGCGAGTATAGGGTTTTAAAGGGCGGGTCGAACAGGGGCAGATCAGAGGGCTGTGAGTTACATCAAGCCCCTGGCCTGAACAGAGGGTTCAAGGTGCCAGTGGGCAGGGTTTATTGTCGTTCAGGTTTGCAAGTAAAGTGTCGCCAATACGGACATGGTGCGCTTCAAAAAAACCGGCATTCATCTCGAGCACGTTCTGATGGCGAACCCCTGGCTCCCACACCGGGCAGTCCCGCGCTTGCCCGCTTTCACAAGGCTCCATGGTGTCCATGGTGAGGATGACCCCATCCTCGTCCAGCCAGGCGATATCCAGGGGCAGGAGAGTGCGATACATCCAGAAGCCCGCCGAAGCCGGTCGCGGGTTTTCATAGAAGAAGAGCATGCCCGCGTCGGCGGCCAGGGTGTCGCGTTCCATCAGTCCCCACTGGCGTTGCTGGTTGGTCGCCGCGTGCTCCAGCGTCACTGGTATTGGGGCGCCTTCTACCCTCAGGATGCATCCCTGCCAGCTGTCCAGCTGCTGGGGCGGAGCCGCCTGGGCGGCGGCCGTGGCCAGGCTGATTGCCAGCAGTATTCCGGTACCGAGAACAGATCGATGGGGTCTTTTCATGGCTTTAACCGGTAACCCGTACGGAAAATCCAGCCGATCAGCAGAACACAGAGGGTCATGAAGAAGATGATCATGGCCACGCTGATACCGATATGGATATCCGAGACGCCGTAGAACGACCAGCGGAAGCCGGAGATAAGATAGACCACCGGGTTGAACAGGGTAATGGTTTGCCAGATCTCGGGCAGCATGTCGATGGAGTAGAAGGTGCCGCCCAGAAAGACCAGCGGTGTCACGATCATCAGCGGAACAATCTGCAGTTTTTCAAACCCATCTGCCCAAACACCGATAATAAAGCCAAACAGGCTGAACGTTATCGCTGTCAGTACCAGGAAGGAGACCATCCAGACAGGGTGCAACACCGTATAGTCCACAAACAGCCGGGCAGTCAGCAGTATGATAATGCCGAGAATCACCGACTTGGTGGCGGCCGCGCCTACGTAGCCGATGACCACCTCGATATAGGAGACCGGAGCGGATAACACTTCATAGATGGTGCCCGAGAACCGCGGCATATAAATCCCGAAACTGGCGTTGGAAATGCTCTGCATCAGCAACGTGAGCATGATCAGACCCGGAATAATGTAGGCACCGTAACTGATGCCATCAATCTCGCCCATACGGGAACCGATGGCTGAGCCGAACACGACGAAATACAGCGACGTGGAAATCACCGGTGAGGCGACGCTCTGCATCAGGGTCCGCCACATGCGGGCCATTTCAAACTTGTAGATGGCGAGGACGCCATACAGGTTCATAAGCTTCTCTCCTGTTCGGTGATGGCTCAGTCCTTCTTGACCAGGCCCACGAAGATCTCTTCCAGGGAACTCTCCCGCGTCTGGAGATCCCGGTACTCGACGCCCAGTTCTGACAGGGTTCGCAATAGCAGCGCCACGCCGGTCTGCTGCTGGCTGTCAAAGGTATAGATCAGCTCATAGCCATCGGCCGACAGTTCGATGGGCTGGTCCTTCAGTTCCGGCGGCAGTTCATCCATGGCATTCTGCAGGTGCAGCCTTAGTTCCTTGCGGCCCAGTTTGGACATCAGGGTGGCCTTGTCCTCAACCAGGATCAGCTCACCGTTGCGGATCACACCAATGCGATCCGCCATCTCTTCGGCTTCTTCGATGTAGTGGGTAGTCAGGATGATGGTAACGCCGCGTTCGCGAAGCTTGCGCACCATTTCCCACATATCCCGCCGCAGTTCCACGTCCACCCCGGCGGTAGGCTCGTCGAGGAACAGGATATCCGGCTCATGGGACAAGGCTTTGGCGATCATCACCCGGCGTTTCATGCCGCCGGACAGGGCCATGACCCGGCTTTTCCGCTTGTCCCACAGGGAGAGGTCCCGCAGAATCTTTTCAATATGAGCCGGGTTGGGCGGCTTACCGAACAGCCCCCGGCTGAAACTCACCGTATTCCAGACTTTTTCGAAAGAGTCCGTGTTAAGCTCTTGAGGAACAAGGCCTATTTTTGAGCGAGCGGCGCGGTATTCCCGGAGGATATCGTAGCCGGCTGCGGTTACCTTGCCGCTGGACGGATTGACCAGCCCGCAGATAATACTGATCAGGGTGGTCTTACCCGCACCGTTGGGGCCGAGCAGGGCAAATATTTCACCCTTTTGAATGTCCAGGCTGACGTTTTTCAATGCCTGGAAGCCATCACCGTAGGTCTTGCTGAGGTTCTGGACCGATATATCCGGTTGCACAGCGGGTTCTCCATCAGCAGGTTTAGGAAAATTCAGACATTTTCGCATTTTATGGCGCCGCCGGCATCCCGTAGCCCTGTCTATAGGGATAAATCCCATAACACCGGGTGGAGGCGCCCACAGCCGCCGGGGCATAATGCCCGGGTCAGCCTACCTGACTGACCCGGTCACAGTTTTAACGGGTGGAGCCGTCATGATCCGTGCAGTGCTTGCCGTTGTGTTGTTCGTCGCCATTGTAGTCGCCGCCTGGTGGTTGCCGACATGGCTGGATTCGTCCAACCCGACTGACGCGACAATCACAGACCTTACCTGTCGCCCGCTCTCTGAAACCTGCCAGTGGCCCACCCCGGGCGGTGTTGCTGAGCTCTCCATCAGCCCGCTGCCAGGGGACGAGTTCCAGCTGGATCTGCGGTATCCCGAAGGTGACGGCAAGCCGTTTATAATCCTGACCGGCGAAACCATGTTTATGGGAGAGTACCCCATGGCGCTGCAGACGCTTGATAAGCCCGGGCATTACCGTGTCCGTTTTGTGCCACCGTTCTGTACCACCGGTGATCAGATGGTATGGCGAGTCAACCTGCGGGCTGAAGGTGATCCGGTCACCCTGCCGTTCCGGCTGTTATTCAGTCCGGCGGAGGCAGGTTAACAGGTTGGCAGCGTCTGCAGGGAAAGCCGCCGGCGAATACGCCGGGACATGCCATCAACCCCGATATTCAGCAGGGCAGTGATCAGGATCAGGATCATGGCCTTGTCGAACTGGATATTCTGGATGGCGCTGTCCACATAGAACCCCAGGGTGTAGATACCCAGAATACCCAGAATCGCCGTTTCCCGCATGATGATCTCCCAGCGGTAAAACAGGAACGCGAGAAACGAGGGGTACACCCGTGGTACCAGTTCGTAGCCATAGCATAGCAGGCCCCGGGGCGCGTCTGGTCGCAGGACGATGGTGCTGGAGTGGCGCCCGATCAAGTGACCGATAATCCCACCATTATGCAGGGCGAGGGCGACCACCGCTGGCAGCATGGACGGACCCCACAGTTGGAGCAGGATATACGCAAGAATATACTCCGGCGTGGAACGCGCAACCACCAGTAGAACATGACCTCCGGTACGGGATAACCGGTTGCCAAAATGGCGGGACACCAGCGGAAAGGCCAGCAGTGCAATGATTCCAGTGGCCACCAGAGCCACCTGGGTCAGCAAAATGGTGTTCCAGATGCCCGGCAAGGCCTGATGAATGAGCAGGTCGTTGAGCCAGGGCCAGAGCGCATCGGCCGAGCCTCCACTCCGCAGGGGCGCCGGCACAATATCCTCGGTGAAAAAACGGGTCACGTTGCCCCAGACGATGGGAAACCCGTCGCCCAGCAGGAAGGGCGCGGCGCCAATGTATACCGGCAGCAGCCGTGGCCTGACCCATAGGGGAATCGTCGCGATCATGACGTAGAACAACACCAGTACAGCGCCGGCTTCGGAGTAGTGGCCCTGTGAAAAAGACGACTCCAGGTAAAAACCCAGGGTTGGCAGGCCAACAAAGCCGAGAATGGCGCTGGAGCGAAAGCCGCACTCCAGCCGGTACGAGGTATAGGTGCGCAGTTGCTCCCAACGGTCCGGAATTCTGGCATAGACAAAAGCGGACAGCGCGCTTACGCCGGTGGGCAGCAGGTTGCGGGGCTCCGGGTCGGCCTCATCAAGAATTTCCGAGTAGACCTTGGCGAAGATGCCCGCATAGGGAATGGCGATGGCCAGTACGCCGGTCAGCGGGTGGAAGCCAAAAAACTGCAGAAAGATCAGTGCCCAGAAGAGCTCATGAATGGCCCGGACAAAGGCGCAGCTGATTCGGACCAGCCGAAACCGGTAGACCAGCGCCAGCAGGAATCCCACGGAGGCACCCAGGGTCACACCCACAAAGGCGAACGCCAGAGTGCGGATCAACGCTGTGGCCAGGCCCGCCCCGGAAAAGAAATCCGGTGTTATTACCCCCATAAAGAACCGCATCAGGTCCTGCCAGGGGTTTGCGGTGGTGATGGCAATATCTGCCATCGCCAGGCAGGCGAGGGCGACAACCAGAAACACAAGGCTGGTTCTGGCCATGCCGGAGCGACTCAGGGGGATAGCGGGCCCGTTCATCAGCCAGCGCTCACTGATACAGAGGGCGAATGTCCGCCGCGGTCAGGGTTTCGGTGGCGGCATCCAGTGCAATTTCGCCATCACGGATACCGATAATACGAGTACTGTAGCCCAGGGCGAGTTCCACATCGTGAAGGGCAACGACCGACGTCTGAAACCGACTCTTAAGAACCGCCATCACCTTATGGGCCAGCGGCCCGTCCAGCGCGGAAACCGGCTCATCCGCCAACAGCATATTGGCCTTGCGGTAGAGGGCGCGGGCAATGGCGGTACGCTGGCGCTGGCCCCCGGATAGCTGGGCAGCAGGGCGCCACATCTTGTCGTCCATTTCCAGGGCCTGCAGGAGGCTTGAGATGGCTTCACGATCTCTCTGAAACGGGCGGATCAGCGTCACCAGATTGTACAGGGTACTGTGCTGCTCCAGTTGACCCATAAAAACGTTGTGAAAAACCGGCAGCGCGCCGACCAGGCCCAGCTCCTGAGGAACCAGTGCGGCGCCGTCCGCTGCCCGGTCGTGAATCAGCCGGAGCAGGGTGGACTTGCCGGCACCGCTCTTGCCGACCAGGGCAATGCGGTCGCCAGCGGAAATCCGTAATGACAGCGGGCCGAGCACTCGCCGGCCACCGAAGTAGCCAGCGAGTCCCTCCAGTTCCAGGGGTGACCTCATCAGTTCAGCAGGCCCAGCTTCTCAGCAGTATCTTCGATGGGAGCGTAGTCGTCATTTGAGGCGGGAATAAATCCGGAGCGGGGAAAACGCTTCAGCAGTTCCGGGTCGTCCATATCCAGCAACGCCTGGGTTACTTTATCGGTAAACCCTTCGCCGAACCGCTGGTCGACGTCGCCACGAATCGTCCATTGATAATCCGGGTAATGGGGCGTCTTCCAGATCACCTGTACGTTATCCGTATTAATGGAACCGTCTTCCACGCCGGCTTCCCACACCTTGTAATTTACGGCACCAACCTGATAGGTACCTGCCTCGACCAGACGTACCGTCCGGGTGTGATTGTCACTGAAACCGACCCGGGAAAATACTTCTTCCGGCGCGGCGCCATAGGCTTCCCGCAGGAAAAACTCCGGCATCAGCCGGCCGGAGGTGGAGCCCTTGGCGCCAAACGTGAACGTCATGCCTTTCAGTTCGTCGGTGAGCTCGTCCATGGGTTGCAGGCCGGTACTGCTGTTGGCGATCAGATAACTCTGGAACTCGGGGTCTTCCTCCCCCTGGGCAATGGCTTCAGAGCCTGGCACCAGGCGTCGGGCCTGAACGCCGGAAAGGCCGCCGAACCAGGCCAGCTGCACCTGGTTGTTCCGGAACGCCGATACCGCCGCCGCGTACGATTTGACGGGCACGTACCTTACTTCAACACCCAACTGCTCCTCCAGATAGTCCTCGACCGCTCCAAAGCGCTCAATGAGCTGTGTTT
>CAYMQO010000001.1:6704-20351 GCA_964392405.1 uncultured Marinobacter sp. | reverse complement strand
AACTGCTCCTCCAGATAGTCCTCGACCGCTCCAAAGCGCTCAATGAGCTGTGTTTCATCCTGATCCGGAATTGCCGTAAACACGAAGGGATCTGCAGATGCGGTAAACGCGAGAACAGAGAGTGCGGCGGCAAAAAAAGTCAGGCCAGTGATACGTTGTCGCATGATTTCAGTCCTTGAGAATTCTTTTGGATTCTTGTGGTTTGGGTAAGTTGCCAATGGCTATATCAGGATAGTCTCAATCCGCGCGATGATGCCCTATCGCCGTTAATTTGACTACGGGGACGTGTCGTAAAGACGGATGGGCTCGAGTTCACTGCTGCTGGCGTGGACCTCTCCAATGATGGACGCCTGGGAGTATCCCAGTTCCCGCAGCCGGTCAACACAGGCCTCGGCCTGATCGGCTGGCACTCCGGCGAGTAAACCGCCGGCGGTCTGGGGGTCGAACAAGAGGGGATAACGGGAGTGATCCCGCCATTTCGGCTGGTCTTTTATCCCACGGCGAAGGCGGACGTTGGCAGGCTGCAACGAACTGAGCAGCCCGGCCGCGGCGGTTTTCTCGGCCCCGGGGAGAACCGGCAGGGCCGACAGTGAAACCGTCGCATCAACACCAGAAGGGCGGGTCATTTCCAGCAGATGGCCCAGCAGACCAAAGCCGGTCACATCGGTGCAGGCCCGGGCACCGTGACTGGCCAGACACTGGGCAGCAGCCTGACTGGACTGCATCATGGACTCTAGCGCGGCGTCTATCCAGCGCCCTTTGGCCGCGAGCCTGGCTTGGGCGACAAGCAGGGTTCCGGTCCCCAGGGGTTTGGTCAGAATCAGCCTGTCACCGGGTTGCAGGCCCTGTTTGCTTAGCACCTTGTCAGGGTCGATAAGGCCATTCACCGCAAAGCCCAGGGCCAGCTCTTTGCCCTCGCCGGTATGACCACCCACCAGCGCGCAACCGGCGTCATTGAGGACGTCGACGGCACCAGCCATCATCTGGTAGACCGTCTCTTCCACCCGGGACTCGATGCCATAAGGAACCGTGGCAATGGCCGTGGCACTGGTGGCTTCAGCGCCCATGGCAAAGATATCACCCAGGCTGTGATTGGCGGCAATGCGGCCGAACAGATACGGGTCGTCGATCATGGCCCGGAAGAAATCCACCGTGTGGACCAGGGCCTTGCCGGGTGGAACCATCAGTACCGCCGCGTCATCCGGCGCGTGCAGGCCAACGAGAACATCTTCCCTTTCGATCGGGCGCAGCTCACTCAATGCCCGGGACAGAACGGTACTACCCACCTTGGCGCCACAGCCACCACAGCGCATGGCAACGGCGGACAGGGCCTGCGCTGCGTCTTCCGGGTTTCCGGCCGCTGATGTGTCGGGGCGAACGTTAGCCTCTTTCATGAGGGGCAAGTCGCTAAAACGGCGCATAAAGCGGCGGTCGATCCAGTCCTTCCAGTACCAGAGCAGCCGCCCCCGGGCGAAACGCTGGCCCCGGGACGCAATGGCATACCTGTCGCCGGTGCTGATCAATGCCAGCCACTGGGCTTGCGGCACAAACGGCCGGGGCCGGCGGCCGATGGCGGCGCGCCGGAGGTTATCAGCCAGCGGCGGCCCCTGCCGCACCGCGAATACCCCGGCTTTCTCCCGGGGATGAGCCGTTACGGTCGCGATATCGCCGGCGGCGAAGATCTGGTCATCGGTTTCCGTCTGCAGTGTATCCCGACAAAGAATAAACCCGTCGTCGTCCAGAGCCAGACCGGTGTCTCTCAGCCATGCCGGCCCACCTGCCCGGGTCACCCAGAGGATTTCATCAAGATGAACCTTGCCGTTCGGGGTAGAGACCTGGCCGGGCTCCACCTGACAGACCGCACTGTCCAGATGAACGCGAACCCCACGTTTGCTCAGTGTTTCGGCGAGTGCGGCCCGTACGCGGGCATTATGGGTAGGCAGTAACTCCGCTGCACGCTCGAACAGGTGGAATGACAGCAGGTCCGGATTCTTACCCTGGTCCCCGAATTCCCGACGCAGACGATACTGCATCGCCAGAATCAGCTCGACGCCACCGGCGCCGGCACCCACAACGCCGATAGCCAGCGGTCCCTGATGGCTCCTGGCCCGCTGCAGCAGTGCAAGCCACCGTTGATTGAACGCGTTGATTGGCTTGACCGGAACGGCATTCGCCTGGGCTCCAGGCACACCTTCAAGCGCCGGGGTTGCGCCGATATTGATGGAGAGCAGGTCGTAGGCCACCGCCGGCCGGTCAGTGCAGGAAACCCGGCGGGCCTGACGGTCAATACCAGTAGCTTCGGTTCGGTAAAAGCGTGCACCAGCGAATTCAGCCAGCTTACGCAAGTCGATGTGGCAGTCGTCATAGTCGTAATGGCCAGCGATGTAGCCCGGCAACATGCCAGAGTAGGGGGTGTGGGTATCGCGACAGATCAGGGTGAGGCGGACCCCCGGCTGGGGTTTCATGGCAAACCGGCGCAGCACGCCAATATGGCTGTGGCCACCGCCGATCAGCACAATGTCCTTGAGTACCGGCTGTGCGGTTTCGTTCATTCGTTCGCGGTCCTGGTTGAGCCGGAGGTCAGGACGGACGGGCCGGGAGACCCGTCGTTCAGGCTGTAGCGTCTATGCTGGCGCCTTCACGGCGGGCCAGCAGTTGCTGCTTGCGATCCAGCACATCCCGAATACGGGCCAGTTGGCCCGAAGCCATGGACCGTGGCCGGTTGTCGCCTTCGATAAAATCAATGGAGTAGAAAAAGTTGCTGCAGTACTTCTTGCGCTCGGTCACCAGCCCGGTCAGGCCGTTGGCCCGCAGATTTTCAAAAGGCATCATCATTTCCAGCTCCAGCGCCATGGTATCACCGGGCTCGAACCATTTGTCGGTTTTGATGACGCAACCGAACCGGCTCAGTTCATAGACACTGGCCTCAACCTGCTCTTTGCGGAACAGTCCTTTCTTGAGAACAAAACGTGCCAACAGGTCTGGCAGGGGACTGTCATAGCGGTATTCTGACATGTGCATGACACTTTCCGATGTTTCTGACATTCAACTTCTCGTCGACAGCTTGCGGACCTGGCTGCCTTCGATCAAAGACAGCTCATTTCAATCGTGCCAAATCCACCATATCCGCACAAACCCGGCAACGCAATGTTATCAGCACGATAGCTGTCGATCTTGATGTGAAATAGTGCGCAGTTTCACTATTATGAGGCGCCGTCTCGGATGTCGTCCACGATATCTCCGGTAGTCCCATGGGTACTGACAGCGTATAAATCCGTCCGGCGATCCTTAAGGTTAGTGACAGACCCTTCGGCCCTGACCAGCTTGAGCTTCTCAAGATCCAGGTCGGAGAACATGATCATTTCTGTGTTGGGAGTCGTCTCGGCCATGATCGCATCGTGGGGAAACGCAAAATCGGACGGTGAAAAGACCGCGGACTGAGCGTACTGTACGTCCAGGTTTTCAACCTTGGGCAGGTTTCCGACGCTTCCGGTAATCACGACATAGCATTCATTCTCGATGGCTCGGGACTGGGCGCAGTTACGAACCCGCAAATAGCCGTTTTTGGTATCTGTCCAGAAGGGCACACAGATAATGTCCACCTCTTCAGCTGCAGCCATGCGGCCCAGCTCCGGAAATTCAATATCGTAGCAAATCATGATCGCGACACGGCCGGAGTCCGTATCAAACACCTGGAACCGGTCACCACCCTCGATGACCCAGTCCCGCCGCTCATGGGGGGTGATATGGATCTTTCGCTGCTCGTCCACGCGCCCGTCCCGGTGACAGAGGTAAGACACATTATAGACCCGGTCGTTTTCAATCAGTGGCATTGAGCCGGTGATGATGTTTATGTTGTAACTGATTGCCATGTCAGACATTTCGTTCCGGAACTGCTCGGTAAAACCAGCCAGGAAACGAATTGCCCGGGTCTGATCCACCTGATCGGTCAGGCCCATCAGCGGCGCGTTGAAAAACTCCGGGAACACGGCAATATCGCTTTTGTAGTCCGACAGGGCGTCTACAAAGTACTCCACCTGACGAAGCACTTCTTCAACGGACGTAAATTCCCGCATCTGCCACTGCACCGCACCCATACGGATCTGGGTCTTGCGGGCATTGGCCAGGGTCGAGGGTGGTGTATAGAGAATGTTGTTCCACTCGAGCAGCGTGGCGTACCCCAGGGACTTTTCATCTTCCGGGAGATACTTGTGCATCAGCCGGGTGACCTGGAAATCGTTGGCCAGCTGGAAGCTCAGGATCGGATCGTAGATCTCCCGGCGGTCGACCCGCTGAATGTACTCCGCCGGGGTGTACTGGTCCGAGTACTTGTAATAGTTGGGGATTCGCCCGCCGGCAAGGATAGCCCGGAGGTTCCGGGCACGACACAGCTCCTTGCGGGCCTCATAAAGCCGGCGCCCCAGCCGGTAGCCCCGGTAATCCGGGTGGATGAAGACGTCCAGGCCGTACAGGCTGTCGCCTTTGGCGTTATGCCAGATTTTCTCGTCCCGGAGGATAAGGTCGTCGTAGGTATGGGGGTTACTGAAACGCTCGAATTTCACACAGACCGTCAGCGCCACGGCAACCAGTTCGCCGCTGTCTTCAATGCAGATCTGGCCGTCGGGGAATTGCTCGATCAGGGCGTTGATGGTCTCCCTGGGCCAGGCTCCACCGATGTCGTCGTAAACCCGGTCCATCAACATCTTGAGCTGCTCATAGTCATCTTCAGTCAGGTTTCGCAGGCTCAGATGCAGTTCTTCATGTGCCATATCAGACTTGGCTCCAGTTGCGGACTTGGTATCGATGAGGGGCATTATAGTCGGTGAGTGGGGGCCTCTCGCAATTAAGCCGGTCAGATCAGTCGGTGGTTGCGCCCATCTGAATGCGGCGCCGGAGGTTTTCGAGGGTTTCCCGGCCGACCGTTCCGGAGTCCGAACTCAGGAACGGATTCCTCAGAATCAACATCTGACGGCTTTCCAGATTCAGTGTGTCAACAGCGCGGCCATAGTAGTCAGACAGAAGCCGGGCAAACGAGCCATCCTTTATCGCGCGCTCCAGTCCCAGTTGGAGGCGCTGAGCGATGTCGTGATCTTTCGGTCCGGAGAAAAAATAGGACGGCATGGGATAGGCCAGTAGCACATGGGGCTCAATGGCCAGTTCGTGGTCGTGAACCTGATCCAGATCGAACAGCACCTCACTGACGCCCCGGGCAAAGCAGTCGAAACGCTCGCCGGCCAGCATGGTGAAAAGACTCTCAAAGCGGGTATGGGTAACGACACGAACGCCGTTGGCCCGCAATATATCAGTGTCCGGCCAGTGGGCTCCCTGACCGATGGTGATGCCCTGATCGGCCAGATCCTGGACAGTACGGACATTGCGGAAAAGCCCCAGGTCCTGCTTGCGAATCACGCAGACCCGAAAACCCAGCAAGCCGCCGTCGATCGGCAGGGCGACCGCATACAGGGATTCTTCCCGGGCAGGGGAGGTGGCAACGTTGGCAATATCCACTTGGCGTTCGCTGGACGGACGGCGCAACTCCATCAATGCCCGTCCCTGAACCATTTCCACCGAACGGGTGATGCGGTACGGGCCGTACTCAGGGGTTTTATCGAAGGCGAGCTCGAGGGTTGCACGCACTGCCGGGTTATCGAAATTGCGGTACCAGAGCTGGTACACCCGGGGCTCCTCCGGCGATTTAGGTGGTGGGACTGCGTCGCCATGGGCGCCGGTTGCGACAAGCATGCAAGCCAGGACCACGAAGGCAAGGGGGTTAAAGACACGGACAACAGCCATAGCAGCTCATACCTCCCCACGCTGGCACCAGAGCCGGAGCGTTATTGCTCAGAGTGTAACGCGTTTGGAGATAGCGCGGCAGGGCTACGTTGCTAATTGTGATCCGGTGGGGCTAATCCATTCAGAACCTCGAGGAAAATGAGCCCGTAGCGCTCAAGCTTGGCGGAGCCCACACCAGAGACCTGAGACATTTCTTCCAGGTTGGTGGGACGCCGCTCCAGAAGTTCGTGCAGAGTCGTATCGTGGAAGATGACAAAGGGCGGTACCCCCTGTTCGTCCGCCAGTTCCTTGCGCTTGGCCCGTAACAGCTCCCAGCCCTCAGGGTCGGAAATATATCCGCTACGCTCGGTGGCGGTTTTTGTGCCTCGGCGCGACGCCTTTTTAGGTTCCGGATCCTTGCGGAGCTCAAGCGACACTTCGCCCTTAAGCACCGGCCGGCATTGTTCGGTCAGTATCAACGCACCGAAGCCGTCTGGATCGGCTTTCAGGTAACCATTGGCTACCAGTTGCCGAAACACCGATTTCCACTGATTGGCAGACAGCTCAGTGCCAATGCCCCAGGTGGAAATCGCATGATGGCCGGACTGGCGTATGCGGTCGTTGTCCACGCCCCGCAGCACGTCAATAACGTAGGTCACACCAAACCTCTGGCCCGTGCGGTATACGCAGGACAACGCTTTGCGAACAGCTTCGGTGCCATCCCAGGTTTCGGGCGGAGTCAGGCAGGTGTCGCAATTGCCGCAGGGCTGCTCGAGCTCATCACCGAAGTAGTGCAGCAGCGCCTTGCGCCGGCAGCTGGTGATTTCGCAGAGACCCAGCATGGCGTCCATCTTCTGCCGTTCAATGCGCTTGAACTGATCATTGCCCTGGGACGCTTCCAGCATCTGGCGCAACTTGATCACGTCCTGCAGGCCGTAGACCATCCAGGCGGTGGAGGGATTACCGTCGCGGCCGGCGCGGCCGGTTTCCTGATAGTAGGCTTCAAGGCTCCGGGGCAGATCAAGATGGGCCACAAAGCGCACATCGGGCTTATCTATCCCCATGCCGAAGGCAATGGTTGCGACGATGATTACGCCATCTTCCCGCAGAAAGCGTTCCTGGTTCCGGGCCCGCTCTTCCGCCGCCAGGCCCGCATGGTATGGCAGCGCGTTATAGCCTTTCTGCTGTAACAGCCGTGCGGTGGCATCCACCTTGTTCCGCGACAGGCAATAAACAATGCCCGAGTCGTTGGTGTGCTCCTCCTGAATAAAATCCAGAAGCTGCTTGTTGGCATTGGTCTTCGGCGCAATGCGGTACTGGATATTGGGGCGATCAAAGCCACTGATAAAGTGTCGCGCTTCGGTCAGTGACAGGCGTTCAGCAATTTCCCGGCGGGTGCGTTCGTCGGCAGTGGCGGTAAGCGCAATGCGAGGCACATCCGGGAAACGGTCGGCGAGTATACTCAGGCCCAGATAATCCGAGCGGAAATCATGCCCCCACTGGGACACGCAGTGGGCCTCATCAATAGCAAACAGCGATAGGGAGGCATTCTCAAGCAACTCCAGCATCCGGGGCTGGAGCAATCGCTCCGGTGCGCAGTAGACCAGATCCAGTTCGCCCCTGACGAGGGCGTTTTCTGTCTGCCATGCCTGTTCCGGCGCCATCGACGAATTCAGGAACGCGGCCCGTACGCCCAGCTGCTTCAGCGCCGCCACCTGATCCTGCATCAGCGCAATCAGCGGCGAGATGACAATACCGGTACCCGGGCGGACCATCGCCGGAATCTGATAACACAGGGACTTGCCACCGCCGGTGGGCATGAGTACCAGTGCGTTGCCGCCTTTTACCAGCTCATGGACAATATCTTCCTGCAGCGGCCGAAAGGTTTCGTACCCGAACACGTCGTGCAGCACCTGCTCAGGACTTGTTGCAGGTGTTACAGGTTTTTCGGTCGCCAGGCTGTCGAAATCCGCGTAAGAGTCCATGGTATAAAGGCCGGTTCTGAAACGAAGCCGGGATGATAACAAAACCGCAGCCCGGTGTCGGGAGGAGAGGCGCAAGAGCCCGCGCCACGTTACAATAGCGCGGTTTTATATTCCGGCGTATTATGCCGGGCCCGACCCCTTTCCCAGAAAAGGCAATAAAAACAGGATTGTAATGCAGGAATTTGATGCCATACGTCCCTATGGAGACGAAGAAGTCGAAGACGCCGTAAGCCGTCTGTGCAACGACCCTGACTTCTTGTTGATGATTGGCCGCTTCCGGTCACCGTTTTTTGCCCGCTGGTTTCCGGGGCTGCTGCGTACACGTGTGCGGGCCTGGCTCTGGAAGCAGTTTGGCAGCGCACGCACGATTCGCGATATTCAGTTGCGGGTGGCAGACCATGTCACTGACCTGGTAAACCGGACGACGACCCGGCTGACCTCATCCGGCCTGGACCAGTTGGATCCAAACAGTGCCTATCTGTTTGTCTGTAATCACCGGGACATCGTGTTCGACCCCATGGTAGTGAACCACCTTTTGCACCTGCACGGCTTTGATACCACCAGAATCGCCATCGGCGATAACCTGCTCAAGAATCCCGTGTTTGCGGAAATGATGCGGCTGAACAAGAGTTTCGTGGTGCAGCGGGACATCCAGAGCCCCCGGGAAATGCGCCAGGTGTTCCTGACCCTGTCCGGGTTTATCAATCACAGCCTGCAGGATGGCCACAGTATATGGATCGCGCAGCGGGAAGGGCGCGCCAAGGACGGGGTTGATCTTACCGATCCCGCCATCATAAAGATGTTCTATATGAGCCTGAAAAAGGGAGGGCTCGGCTTTGCGGAGGCCATGAACCGGCTACGTATTGTGCCGGTCTCAATCGCCTATGAGTATGACCCCTGCGATGCCGACAAGGCCCGTGAGCTGGAGACCCGGGAGCGAACCGGAAGTTACACCAAGGCTGAAAATGAGGATACGGAGCAGATCGTTAAGGGACTGACGGGCTTCAAGGGGCATGTGCACGTCCACTTCGGTCAGCCCATCACCGATGCACCGGATAATGCGAAGGATCTGGCGACGCTGATCGATAGCGAGATTCACAGCAACTATCACCTGCACGCTTCCAACCTGGCGGCTTATGAGATGCAGGGCACGGCTGCACCCGGCAGGGAACCCGCCGGATCGGGGCGTGAGGAAGTGGCAACGGCCGGAAGTCGGACCCCGGCGGAGCTCTCCGCCGCCAGGGAAGAACTGTGCAGGCGAGCCAGGGCCTGCGACGAAGCGGCCCGCCCATATCTGCTGGCCATGTATGCCAATCCGGTCATCAGTTCTTTGTCTGCCCGGCACTCAAGTGTCAACGAAACCAGGAGTTAGTATGCAACAGTTGGAGTACATTCAGATCGACACCGGTGCGAACCCCGACGCGGCAGTGATCTGGCTCCACGGCCTGGGGGCCAGCGGGCACGACTTCGAGCCGGTAGTGCCGGAGCTGGGTTTGCCCGATACCGCTGCAGTCAGGTTTATCTTTCCCCATGCGCCAGAGCTGCCGGTTACCATCAACGGCGGCATCCGTATGCCTGCCTGGTATGACATCAAGTCACTGGAACTCGGGCGTTCCGTGGACAAGGATCAGCTGGTGGGCTCTGCTGCTGCGGTCGCCGCCCTGATCGATCAGGAAATCGCCCGCGGTGTAAAACCGGAACGGATCATCATCGCCGGGTTTTCCCAGGGTGGGGCGGTGGCCTATGAGCTGGGACTCAGCTATCCGGAGCGTCTGGGCGCCATTCTGGCATTGTCGACCTACTTCGCCACAGCGGATTCGGTGATCCGTTCTGACGCCAACCGGGATATTCCTGTCTACATCTACCACGGCACTCAGGACGCCATGGTGCCGGAGTTTCTGGGCCGGGATTCAGTCGCACGGTTGCAGAGCATGGGTTATCAGCCTGAGTATCAGACCTATCCCATGGACCATGCCGTGTGTCTGGAGCAAATTCACGCCATTGGACGGGTACTGCGCAAACACCTGGCGCTGTGAACCACTTCGCGCACCTGTATCTTGCCGGACCGACGGTGGAGTCCCGGGTAGGCAATCTGCTTGGGGACTTTGCCCGGGGAGTCGATGAGAATCAGCTGCCCGAGCCGGTGAGGGCAGGGCTGGAGCATCATCGGGCAGTGGACGCCTTTACGGATGCTCATCCCGAAGTACTGGCCTGCAAGGCGTTGTTTTCCTCCGAGCGACGGCGGTTCGCCGGTATCGCGCTGGATATCCTGTTTGACCATTACCTGCTGCGGCATTGGGCCAGTTTCGGCCATGGGGACAAGCACCAGTTTATTCATGAGCTTTACCGGGATCTGGAGCAGGGCGTTGATCTGATGCCCGAAAACATGGCCCGGGTCACCCGCAGCATGGTCTCCCACGACTGGTTCCGGGCCTATCAGGATCTCAATAAAGTCGGCGCTGCCATGGACCGGGTCGCGCAGCGAATCCGCTTCCAGCACCGGTTTGCCGGCATTATCAAAGAAATCCGTCCGATGGATGAAGAACTGGAAGCCCGTTTTCTGGCTTTCTTCCCCGACCTCCTGGCGTTCAGCGACAGTCGCCAGTCCTAGTATGCAACTGCATAGAATCCAGACAGGTGACAGCCTCTTCCAATCTGGTAAGCTGCCGCTTTCGGCAGCCGGTCTGGCTGCCGCATACGATGACCAACGGACCTGGCCGGCATTTGTGGCACCTGATTATCTCTAGTCTCGTCGGGCTCTTCACACGGATCAGTAGCAATGGCTGAACGGAGTTCACCACCCAGGGAGCGAGGGCATGTTTACCCGACTGGAATCCTTACGCGGGCTGGCGGCCATCATGGTCGTGCTCTATCACTCGCCTTTTCGCTTTGATGAAACTTCCGTCGCCATCGTTTCCAACAGCTATCTGTTTGTTGATTTGTTCTTCGTACTGTCCGGCTTTGTCATGGCTTATGCCTACGGTGAAAAGATCCGCGGCGGGATGGGTTTTGCGGAATACGTCGCGTTGCGGTTGGGCCGGCTGTATCCAATCCATCTGTTCACGCTGCTGTTATGGCTGCCTTATGTGCTGATCAAGCAGTACCTGTACGAAACCGGCTTCGGCGGAACCGACCAGCTGGATGAGAACAACCTTTACACCTTCCTGACCAATCTTTTTCTTATCCACGGACTTGGTGTCAACGATTCCCTGAGCTGGAACCAGCCCAGTTGGAGCATCAGTACCGAGTTTTTTGCCTACGTCGTCTTTTTTCTAACGACCGTCACGGTGGACCGGGGCCGACGCCTGTGGCTCCCCCTGACCCTGTCGGTTGGGCTTTATGCGCTGATTTTCCTTGCCATCAGACCAGATGAACTCGAGCTGACCTATGACTTCGGCCTGATTCGGTGTCTGGCAGCGTTTTATCTTGGTGTTTTTGTTTTCCGCCTGAGACGATTCGGTACCCCTGACAGTCTCTCTCCAAACTCACTAACCGTGCTGGAACTGGCCGCTTTTGCCCTTGTGCTGGCATCCGTAAGCGGGGCAGACGGCGGCTACCCGCTGATCATTGCCGCCATAATCAGCTTCGCCGTCGTCGTCTTTGTCTTTGCGGCAAAGGGTGGGGGGCTGGTAAGTCGTGTGCTGGATCTCAACCTGATCCGCCAGATCGGGGTCTGGTCATTCTCAATCTACATGATGCACCGGCTTGTTCAGTTTGGGGTGTCCAACGTGTTCGAATTCGTCCTGGGTATTGATCCCAAAGCACCAACCGGCTGGGTATCGGTAGCATTCAATACGGTTATGCTGATCCTGATTATCGCCTTGTCACGATGCACCTATGAATGGGTCGAGAAACCCTGTCGAGACTGGGTGAAAAACCGGCTCCGTCGCGGCGCGAGGCCAGGCAAAGCTGGCGCCACTTCACTGATCACACCGCCCAAATTACAGGACTGAAACTGAACTTTGAGACTGGCGTCACGTAGACTTCGGTGTCAGTCAGCGGGCTACCAGACCGCTTATGTGACACCTGAAGAGGAATTTTGCCAATGATTTCTGCCGTCTCAGTACGGAATCGCATTCTCGGCTTGTTCGCCATCATCAGTTTTTCAGTCCCCGCCATCACTGCCGCTTCAACAGATAACGCAAAGGAAGCCGACGCCGAACGCATGGGTTTCGTGGAATGGGTGGTCATGAAAGATACCGGCCTGCGCATGAAAGCCCGGCTGGATACCGGGGCCATGACATCATCACTGCATGCCACAGATGTCGAAGAATTTGAGAAGGACGGTGAGGAGTGGGTCCGCTTCCGCCTCCCACTGGACGACCACAACGACATCGACTCCCCGGAAAACCAGGGCATCGTGCTGGAATTTGAGCGCCCGCTGGAACGGACCGTGCTTATAAAACGCAAGGGTGCGTCTTCCCAGAAGCGTTATGTGGTACGGATGGAGTTTTGTATTGGCGGCAAAATGCACGAAACCCAGTTTTCACTGACGGATCGGAGCCACTTTACCTATCCGGCCTTACTGGGCCGCAGGTTTATGAGCGACGATAACGTACTGGTAGATTCTGCCGATAGCTTCCTTGCGGAAGAGCGGTGCGACTACAAGGCCATCGACGACATAGCGGAGTTGCCAGAAGCGCAAACCTGAGTTCGACAACTGCACAACGGTCAGTCAGGAGGAGCGAGCCATGCCTTATAGCAAGAACAGCGAACTGCCCGACAACGTAAAGGACAATCTGCCTTCCCACGCCCAGGAAATTTACCGAAAGGCATTCAACTCGGCCTGGGACGAATACAAGGACCCGGACGACCGCCGGGGTAACGACAGCCGGGAAGAAGTCGCCCATAAAGTCGCCTGGTCAGCCGTAAAGAAGGAATATCATAAGGACGGCGATCGCTGGGTGCGTGATAAGGACTGATCGTTTGACGAGGAGTGCGTTGGGTAAGACCAGCACAGCGGATGTGAGGTGATGTGTTCTTGAGAATTGTGGAAGGTGCGAGGGCCGGGAGTGGCCCTCATGCTTAGCAGGTATGATTTAACATAATATACATTATGCGAAGTATCGAATCTTTTCTTTTTGCCGGAATCTTTCCTTAACCCGTAAAATTTACTGGTCATAAGATAAACTTGCCGTGCCCAGCGATCGTCACCCTGTCTCTGGCCAGCGCTTAAGCCGGACTCCTTCCTCCGATCAGGAAGTTAACCTGCCATCGTTTCCCTCTCGGCCATTCCGCCGGGGCTGGCGCAGTCTTCGCATGCTGTGGCTTGCGATCGCAGGCAAACCTGCCGCGATCAGCATGCTTATGTCAGACAGAAGGAGCGCGCTATGTATATCAAAGATGTGATGACCCCTCACGCCACTCTGGTAACACCCTCAACCAGCCTCAAGGATGCGGCATCGAAAATGGCTGATTACTGATCGATTTCGTGAAATCCACCATAGCGTTTGCTCCGGAAACCGGCCGTGTTTGCCTGGCCATAGGCAGAATGGAACTCCACCTCGTCATCAGCCGGCATAAGGCGACTGATAATCCGCGCAAGCACCAGACCAACACGTAAAGCCATTCCCGGCCGTGTGGTTAAGGAGCCCCGGATTCCCATTGCGGTAATTCTTGCAGGTGGCGTGTAAGTTCTGCTCCCTGGCAGGTTCACTATGCTCCGCGGTCAGCGATCAAAATATTCCAGAATGTTATCCACCACCCGCTGCCCCATGGCCAGCCGCGTCTCGATCGTACCGCTGGCGTAGTGCGGGGTCAGAACAACATTCTCCAGCTCCAGCAGTGCGTCTGGCACGTTCGGTTCGTCTGCGAGAACATCAAGCCCCGCTGCCCGGATCCGGCCTTCCTGTAAGGCGCGGATCAGTTCAGGCTGATCGACGGTACTGCC
>CAYMQO010000001.1:0-6604 GCA_964392405.1 uncultured Marinobacter sp. | reverse complement strand
GCTGCCAGCATCAGGGCAATGGCGCCGTCCGCCACGTCCTCGGTCAGCACCCCGGGTGTCGTCGCCACCCGGACTCCCCTCGCCTCAGCAATCTTCACATTCAAGGCATCTGTGCCTACGCCCGAAGACGAGATGATTTCCAGATTCGGCAGCGCTTCCAGTAAAGCTTCCGGGGCCCCCTGTGCCGCGTTCGTCAATAAACCCCGGATGGACTTACCCATCCGCTGGAGCATTTCATCAGCGTCATCACGACTTTCCGGCAGCGTATGGAGCCGGAAGTGGCCTTCCAATTGGGGAACAACATTGGGGGGTAAACGCCCTGCTATCAGAAGATCGACTGCCATTATTACAACCCTTTTTTATTGGAAATTAGGAGCTTGCCGAGGGAATCCCTGACGTACTCTACCAACAAAATCAAGGTTGCAGAAGCGACACTACCGATGGCCACCACGGAACCAACCGGCGCAGCATTCGCTGTCACCGCCAGGAGCGACGCCGGAGTTACCGCTCCGGCGCTGCTTCCAGATAGTGCACGCTGAACAGTCCGTTGTCGTCAACCCAGACTCGTCGACCGGCAAAACCAGCACGACGGGCAATTTTTTGAAAGCCGGGCACGGAATACTTGTAGGAGTTTTCAGTGTGGATGGTCTCGCCTTCGCGGAACCGGATTGTGTGGCCCTGGAACTTCAGTACCTGTGACACGCGACTCTCCAGATGCATCTCGATCCGTGATTCCCGGGTGTTGAAGAATGCCCGGTGGCAAAAACGCCGGCGGTCGATATTCAGGTCCAGTTCACGAGCCAGCCGGTCGAGCAGGTTCATGTTGAACTCAGCGGTGAGTCCGCTGGAATCGTTGTAGGCCGCCTCCAGCGTTTGCTGATCCTTGATCAGGTCCACGCCGATCAGCAAGCCACTGCCGGGTGGAAGCAGTTGATGCAGCCCCTTCAGGAAAGCCTCCGCTTCCTCTGGCGTAAAGTTTCCTATGCTGGAGCCCGGGAAAAACCCGACCAGACGGTTCGGCTCCATTCCCTGGGGCAGGTTCAACGGCTGGGTAAAATCCGCACAACTGGCGTGGACTTCGAGCCACGGATAATCCGCCGCTAACCGGCGCGTACTCGCCATCAGAAACTCCCGGGAGATATCGATACCCAGATAGCGGTCTACGGAAAGGCACTCCAGCAGTAGTCTGACCTTCCGGCTGGCGCCGCTGCCGAATTCCACCAACGTGGCGCCAGCTCCGGCCAGGTTGGCTATTTCGGGCACCGCGCGCCGCAGGATCGCCTCTTCAGTACGTGTTGGATAGTACTCCGGAAGCTCACAGATCTTTTCGAAAAGCTCCGAACCCTTCTGATCGTAAAAGAATTTTGGTGAGCAGTACTTCGGGGACGCGGTCAGTCCAGCCAACACCTCTTCGGCCATGGTCGGTACGCAGTTTTCGGGTAACTGATTATGGAACTGAACGGTTGCGGCGCTCATTGGCGAGCCTCCCTGGCAAGGCGGAATCCGGAAAAGGCCCAGCGGGCCGATGGGGGAAAGAAATTCCGATAGGTGGGTCGAATATGACTGGCTGGTGTCGCGCAACACCCTCCCCTCAACACCATCTGTCCTGACATGAATTTGCCGTTGTATTCCCCGAGACTCCCGGACAGGGGCTCGAACCCGGGATACGGACGGTAGGCGCTGCCTGTCCACTCCCAGACGTCGCCCAGAAGCTGCCCCGGACGGCGTTTATCGAAATCATGACGGACCCGGGCGCCGACCGGCTGCAGGTATCCGCTATCGAGGAAGTTACCACTGCGGTTCGGGGAATGCCTGGCCGCATGCTCCCATTCAGCTTCAGTCGGCAGGCGCGCGCCTGCCCAGCGGGCAAACGCATCCGCCTCATAGAAGCTGACATGGCAGACCGGCGCGTCCGGATCCACCGGGCACCAGCCCCGCAGGGTGAAATGCCACCAGTGACCTTCTTCCCGACGCCAATACAGCGGTGCTTCCCAGCCTTCGTCATTGACCAGCTTCCAGCCGTCTGACAGCCAGAGTGCCGGGTCCCGGTAACCGCCCTGCTCTATAAAATGCAGGAACTCCTGATTGGTTACCGGCCGGGTAGCGAGCTCATAGGGTTCCAGGAACTGACGATGGGCTGGCTGCTCGTTATCGTACGCGAAGTCAGCCACACCCGGGCTGACACCAACTGGTACCACACCCCCATCATAGCGATACCAGCCCATGGCGATCGGATGCCGGGGTGGCGGCTCCTGTAGACGCTGGGTATAAACCGGACGCAACGGGTTCTGGGCCAGAATGTGTTTGATATCCATGACCAACAGCTCCTGATGCTGTTGCTCATGATGAATGCCAAGGCAGGTTCGTTCCGCGATGGCGCGAGTGTGCTGGTGGGGTGGATTGCCCAGCAACAGACCCATGGCCTCATCCACGTAGTGCCGGTAACGATAGACCTCAGAGACGGTAGGTCTGGACAACACTCCCCTGCGGGGTCTGGGGAAAGGCTCACCATGGGTTTCGTAGTAGGAGTTGAACAGGTGATCAAAGCCGTCGTCGAGAGGCACATACCCTCTCAGGTATGGCTTGAGCAGGAAGGTTTCAAAAAACCAGGTGACATGGGCCAGGTGCCACTTGGGCGGGCTGACGTCGTCCATGCTCTGGATAACATAATCTTCGGTTTCCAACGGGCTACACAGCCGTTCGGTCACCGCACGCACCTCACGGAAAGGTTCCAGCCAGTCCTCCGGCGCATTGGGTTCCTCCATGGGAACCGGGTACACTGGTTCTGCTTGTGCCATGGCTCGCTCTCTATTGGGGGTTATTGAGCGTTATTTGAGTTCTACCCCGTAGCCACTGCGATGCTGACTAACTGCCGGAGCCTATTCCTGCCCTTGGTCGGCCCACGATCAGGCCTCACTCTCTTCAGTAAAGGCTGGTACTCTGGGCATGGTCAAGTTGCCAGTCGTCCATGTTTTCGTAAACTGGCCCGATCAGAAAACGTCGTCCGGGGCTCTTTGACAAATCGCTAATAACCCCGGACGCTTGTAACAGTGTAGGATGCATTAATACTCTTCGATTTTGACACCATTATTCTGTAATCCGGGAACGTCACATGGCATACGCTCGAATTACCGGCACAGGCTCGTACCTGCCGGAAAAGGTCCTGACAAACAAAGACATGGAAAGCATGGTAGAAACCACGGATCAGTGGATCAGAGAGCGTACGGGCATTACCCAGCGTCACATTGCGGCCGCGGATCAGAGCACCGTAGACCTGGCTGAATTTGCCTCCCGCCGTGCTGCTGAAGCTGCCGGCGTTGATCTCAAAGATATTGATCTGATTGTTTTTGCGACGTCTACCCCGGACAAGATTTTTCCCAGCTCCGCCTGCATTCTCCAGGCCCGCCTGGGCATTCAGGGTTGTCCTGCTTTTGATATCCAGGCGGTGTGCAGCGGATTTGTCTACGCACTCTCAGTGGCGGACAAGTTCATTCGCACTGGCAGCTCCCGCAAGGCACTCGTCGTTGGCGCGGAAGTCTTCTCCCGCATCGTGAACTGGGAAGACCGCGGCACCTGCGTGCTGTTTGGTGACGGCGCCGGCGCGGTAATTCTGGAGGCCGATGAAGAAACCGGCATTTTGTCGAGCCATCTTCATGCGGATGGCCAATACGAAGAGCTGCTGCACGTGCCTTGCGGCATTGCCTCAAACTATGATCAGGTCAAGGCCGGCCGGGCATTTGTCGAGATGAAAGGCAATGAGGTCTTCAAGGTGGCCGTCAACACGCTGGGCAAGATCGTGGATGAGACGCTGTCAGCCAACAACATGCAGAAATCCGACGTGGACTGGCTGGTGCCCCATCAGGCCAATCTGCGCATAATTGCGGCCACCGCCCGGAAACTGGATATGGCCATGGAGCAGGTGGTGGTTACCGTAGACAAGCACGGAAACACCTCGGCGGCCTCGATACCCCTGGCGCTGGACGTTGCCGTTCGGGATGGGCGTATCAAGCGCAATGAAGTCGTCCTCCTGGAAGCCTTCGGTGGCGGTTTCACCTGGGGGTCGGTGTTAATGCGATACTGATGGTCAGGCTACCCTGACCACCGGTCTTATCGTAAGCGGGTATTCAGGGTATCCACCAGTGGAACCCAATCGGCATCTTCTTCCCATTCTTCCGATAAAAACCGTCGTTGGCCCTCATTCCAGAAGGGAGCGTCGGCCAGAAGTGTGCTCTCAGGCAGTGGCCGGTGTTCCGCAATAAACGCCTCAATGGCATCGTTATCGCTGGGCAAGCCGAGCTGATCAAAAAGATCAGAGAGGACATGAACCGGTTTTTCCATAACGACCTCCAGTCTGTGCAGGGGATTCGGGAAGGGTGTTTGCTCAGCAGTATAGACACAGTTTTAGACCTGCTGTTGTGATGTAAAATTAATGGTTCTGAAAGAGTCTCTGACATGAAGTGGCGTTTGGATGGTTTTACTCTGCTGCTTTTAGGCGCCATTGTGCTGGCGACGTTGTTCCCCGTACGGGGTGATGCAGCCGAAGCGCTGTCATTGATCGGTACCCTTGCGGTTGCCCTGCTGTTTTTTCTTCACGGTGCAGCCCTGTCGCGGCAACAGATTATTGATGGTGCCACTCACTGGCGCCTCCATATCGTAATTACCGCCCTCACCTTCGTATTTTTCCCGTTGGCCGTATTACCCATTAATGGCCTGAGCGGTATCGCGCCCCAGTGGATGCCGGCCGATCTGGGGCTCGGCTTTTTATATCTTGGGGTTTTGCCGTCAGCGGTTTCGTCGTCGATCGCCTATACCGCCATGGCCCGGGGGAATGTGCCAGCGGCGATTTGCAGTGCCGCGGCTTCCAACGTGTTTGGCATGATGTTGACGCCATTTCTGCTGCTATTACTGGTCAGCACGGCAGGCGCAGGTGACTTTTCGGTGCTGGAGGCGCTGAGGGACATTGTCATCCAGTTATTGCTGCCGTTTGCAGTGGGTCACGCAATGCGCCCCTGGCTTGGGGGTTTTCTGGCCCGGAATGAAAACCTTGCATCACGATATGATCAGTGTGTGATATGGCTGATCGTATACTCAGCATTCTCCCATTCGGTCGTCAGCGGTCTGTGGGAGAACCTGCCGTTTACTGCGGTTGGCCTGACGATTGTGCTGTGTTTCGTTCTGCTGGGGCTTTTCATGCTGGCCGCGCATCTGCTGGTGCGGCGTTTTGGCTTCAGTCTGGAAGATGAGGCTGCGGTTGTGTTCTGCGGTTCAAAGAAAAGTCTCGCCTCGGGGCTTCCGATGGCTCAGGTGCTGTTTGCCGGTCACCCCGGCTTCGGCATGATCGTGCTGCCGATCATGTGCTACAACCAGGTTCAGATTATTGTCGGGGCCATGCTGGCACAGCGTTATCGCCGGCTCATCGACAACGCTGCACAGAATAATCAGGGGCACACCAGTCGAAGCGTTGGCTAGCCGCCGCCCCCGCCGGTCAGAGCGCCGAACAGGCTGGTCAGAACGATAATGCCCACAATCCAGCCAATCACGGCCGGCCAGAAATTGGTCATCTGTGGGCGCTCAGGCTCGCTGCCATCACCTTCTGCCCCAGGTGGAAAACTGACACCCTGATACCGCCCGGCGTCGTCAATAGCCGCATCAGCGGCACCGGCCTGCTCCAGCGCGTCCGTCATGCCATACCAGCCGAACCAGTCGCCGAGAAAGCGCGCGACTGGTATCGGTAGAGTTCCCTCATCTGCCAGCGGACGAAGCATCGGCTCCAGCTCATCACCAATCGCGGCCCGAAGCCGATCCTGGTCGGCGGGAGGTTCCGTCAGGATGGCACGCCAGATAGCAGCGTCTTCCCGTCGCAGCCTGTCGTTCAGCATGGCGCGCACCTGAATGACCACTTCCCGGACAATCTGCTGCTCTTCTGCAGACAGGGGCGTATTCGGGGCTTCTACCGGTTCATCAAACGGGTCATCGGTCACATGCTGCTGCCGGGGCTCTTCCTGGGTCGGCGCCGCTTCAACGTCATGGCCAGCCTCAGCCATAGCGGCACGGTAGGCGTTTTCGAGGCGCCGGGCCTCCTCGCCTTCCGCGAACTTGCTTTGCTGCTCAAAGGCGTTGCGGATCCGGGCGGTGTCCCGGGTCGGCTCAATACCAAGTGTTTCCCAACAATTCATCAATCTGTCGCCCCGTCTGATCAAATTCGCAGACCTGCTGACCCGCCGGGATCAGCAATCTGTGCACCATTATACAGATATGGCGGATGCGAGTCGGGTTTCGCCGGCTGGCCTACCTGTTCGTTCCCGGAGCCGGCGTATGCCCGTTCCACTTGCTGCTCAGGCAACCGGAGTGCGCATGGTGACGAACTCTTCTGCGGACGTCGGGTGGATGCCAAGGGTGCTGTCAAAGTCTGCCTTGGTGGCACCGCACTTCAGTGCAACCCCAAGACCCTGGATGATTTCTCCGGCCTCTGCGCCAGCCATGTGGGCGCCGAGAACCCGGTCGTTGTCGCCATCCACCACCAGTTTCATCAGGCAGCGTTCATCCCGGCCACTCAGGGTGTGCTTCATTGGCCGGAAGTCAGAACGGTAGATCACCACCCGAT